>VFKF01000131.1 GCA_009885705.1 Nitrospira sp.
CCTACCCACACGTCATCCGGCAGCCGCTTCATCTTCATCGATGCCCCCGATGGCTATGAGATCGAACTCATCGAACGGCCTCCCGGTGTGAAGATCGTATAAACCTCGTGATGCGTCGCTCGGCGTTCATCGCTCGTGAAGAATGCGCCACCGATTCAGGCCCTAACCCCGACTCACCCCATTGACGACTCCGGTCCAGCCACAGTATTGTTCCCCCGCTTCACGAACGACGAGATACCAAAGGAGTCAGGATGAAGAACGGTTTCTTTCGCGGACATGGACTCGGCAATGACTATGTGGTGATGGATCCCAAAGAGCTCTCGTTCTCGCTCAGCCCATTGAGGATCAAAGCCATCTGCGACCGCAATTGGGGTCTGGGCAGCGATGGAATTCTTGCGTTGGTGCCGTCAAAAAAGGCGGACTTCGGCCTGCGCATCTACAACCCGGACGGCAGCGAAGCGGAAAAGTCCGGCAACGGTCTGCGGATCTTCGCCCGTTATCTCCATGCCACCGGCAAGACGAAAAAGACCCACTTCACCGTTGAGACCAAGGGCGGGCTGGTCACGATCGATCTGCATGTGGACCGGCATGGGGACGCCAGCGCCGTCACCGTTGAAATGGGCCGGGCGACATTTCAGCCGGCGGCACTCCCCTGCACCCTCACGACCGGCGAACTGATCCAACAGCCCATCGACGCGGCAGGCCAGTCGCTCATCTTCACCGGTGTCAGCGTCGGCAATCCCCACTGCGTCGTCTTCAAGCCGGCAGGACAGTCCTGGTCGCGAGAGGAGCTCTTGAAATTAGGGCCGGCGCTGGAGAATCATGCCCTGTTCCCAAAACGTACGAACGTGCAACTGGCCGTGCCAACCGGCCCGAAAGAACTCTTCATCCTGATCTGGGAGCGCGGGGCCGGTGAAACCCAAGCCTCAGGGTCCTCCTCCTGCGCCGCGGCAAGTGCGGCGGTCCGACTCGGATTGGTGAAGAGCCCCGTCACGGTGAAGATGCCGGGAGGCCAGCTCAATATCGAAGTCGCCTCGGACTTCAGTCTCACCATGAAAGGTCCAGTCGCAGAAGTAGCTCGTGGAAACCTCAGTCCGTCGTTCGTACGGGGACTGCGCTGAGTGAGCCATCAGCTCTCAGCAATCATCTTTTAGCCTTCATCCATCGGATAAGTTGCCCCGGATGGTCTCGGACCGTAGAATGTTGTTTGAAGGCATTCTATTCTTGCTGATCGCTGAAGGCTAACTGCTGATGGTTACTTCCCAAGATCTCCAATCCAAGCTCGACCACCTGCCCGACCAGCCAGGGGTCTATCTATTCAGGGATACGCAGGGCGAACTCCTCTACATCGGAAAGGCATCAGTCCTCTCCAACCGCGTACGGTCCTACTTCCAAAAGGGAACCGATCATTCCCCAAAAAATATCGTTTTAGTCGGCCACATCGCGGACCTCGAAACGATCGTCACCCGCTCGGAACTCGAAGCGCTTATCCTTGAAAGCAATCTGATCAAGCAGCATCGGCCACGGTTCAATGTCGTCTTACGGGACGACAAGCAATACCCCTATCTGCGCCTTCCGATTAAAGAGGATTTCCCACGCCTGTCGATCGTGCGCCGCGTGCAGAAAGACGGGGCGCTCTACTATGGCCCCTACACACCGGCAGGCGCGCTGAGGGAAACCTTGAAAGTCATCAAGAAGGCCTTCCCCCTGGCCACCTGCACGATCGACATCAACGGCAAGGCGGAACGGGCCTGCATCGAGTTCGAAATCAAACGGTGCATGGCGCCCTGCACCGGCAATCAATCGAAAGAGGACTACCAGCTCATCGTCGCCCAGGTTCGCCAGTTCCTCGAAGGGCGCGACCATGAGCTGCTGGACGACTTGCGGGCCCAGATGGAATCGTCGGCGGAGCGGGAGGAGTTCGAAGAGGCGGCACGCCTGCGCGACCGGCTCTTCAACATCGAACGCACCTTGGAGAAACAACGCATCACCCAAACGACGACGACCGACCAGGACGTGATTGGCCTGGCGCGGCAAGGCACGGCGGTCGATCTCCAGATTCTCTTCGTGCGCGGCGGCCTCCTCATTGGACGCAAAGATTTCTTTTGGCCCCATTCAGCCGACGCCGTAGACGAAGAACTGGTTCGATCGGCCATTGAGCAGTTCTACAACAAAGACGGCCAACCGCCCAAAGAGCTGCTCATTCCCACCGAACTCGACGACGTCACGGTCATCGAAGAATGGCTCTCGGGCAAACGCGGAAATGCCGTCCGTGTCGTCGCGCCAGAGCGCGGCGTGAAACACCAATTGCTCCTCCTGGCAGAGGAAAATGCCGCCGCCGCCGTCGCCAACCACCTGCGAGACGAAGAAGTCGGACGGCAGGCCGTCGAAGAACTCAAGCGGCTCATCCGACTGGATATTCTGCCTCGCCGTATCGAGGGATTCGACATTTCGAATACAATGGGCAATCAGTCCGTCGCATCCATGGTCGTGTGGGAAGATGGCCAGATGAAGAAAGCGGATTATCGGCGATTCACCATCCAAACCGTCACCGGCGCCAACGACTTCGCCAGCATGCAGGAAGTCGTCACACGCCGCTACGGAAACAGCGAGCATCTCGCGCGCCCGGATCTCATCCTCATCGATGGAGGACTCGGCCAGCTCGCCGCAGCCATGGAGGGGTTGAAACAGGTCGGGCATCCGGATTTGGCGATTATCGGATTGGCCAAAGCGAAGGGCGAAAAGGAGGAGCGGATTTTCCTGCCGGGCCGGAAAAACCCCATTGTGCTTCGCGCGAACTCCCCGGCCACCCATCTCGTCCAACGTATCCGCGACGAGGCCCATCGGTTTGCGATCACCTTCCATCGCAAACTGCGAGGTAAAGCCATGCTGGCCTCTCCACTCGATCGAGTCCAAGGCATCGGCGAGGTCACAAGATCCCGCCTGCTCAAGCAATATGGCACCCTGGCCAATATCGCGGCCGCCACAGACGGTGAACTAACCGCGGCAGGCCTGGATGCCAAGACCATCGTCGCGATGCGGAAAGCCCTTCCGGGCAGTGCCTCGTAACCGAGGAATCGAGGCACCTCGGGAACCATGCAGGCCCCCGATACCATACACAGGATGGAATCTTACGAGCCGTTCGCTCTATGCTAGGAGGGATGGCGTTACTATAATCGCGAGAAGGCGGCGCGCTACTCGATCTTCTGGAGGAACTCATGACTGCGCCTCTCAACCGTTTCTCAGAAACCACCGCCGATCCTACATCCCTTTACCACGATGCGGAGCTGGCCCAGCTCCGCGCACGCGTGTCAGAGTTGGAGCAGGAATCGACCAACCAGAAATGGATAAACACGGCGTTCAATGCCGTGGCCTTTTCCACCACCACGGCCACGGGAAAAGAATTTCTGCAAGCCCTAGTCCAACAATTATCCTGCACACTGAATGTCCAATACGCGTTCGTGACGGAATGGGCACCGGGACGGACTGACCGGCTTCGGTTGGTAGCCGGGTGGGAGGGGGATCGCGCATCCGGCCTCCACGAATACGATCTGTCAGGATCTCCTTGCCACAGAGTCATGCAAGACGGCGCGGCTTTCTTCCCTCGTAACCTCTGTCAGCTGTTTCCGCAGGACACGTATCTTTCCTCCCTCAAGATCGAAAGCTACATGGGAGTGACCCTGTTTGGCGCCGGAGGCAGACCGACCGGCCATTTATGCGTGATGGACACGAACCCGTTTTCGTTCGATGACAGCCGAGGCCTCGCGATCATCAGAGCGTTCGCCGGACGTGCCGCAGCCGAACTCGAACGGCTTCGGGCTGAGGAGACACTCAAGGCCAACGACCAGCGCTACCAGTTCCTCTACGAGAATAATCCTTCCATGTACTTTACCCTCTCCCCGGAAGGAACGGTGCTGTCGGTCAACCACTACGGGGCAGACCAACTGGGATACAGCCAGGAGGAGCTGACCGGTCACTCGATACTCCGTGTCTTCGATGCTCGGGACCATCAGACCGTGATCGAGCAATTGGGCATCTGCGCATCCAACCCCGCCAAGCTGTTCCACTGGGAGATCCAAAAAATCAGAAAGAGCGGTGTGCGATTATGGGTCAGAGAACATGCGCTGGCCATTCAGGACGAAACTGGCACAACCGTCATTCTTATCGTCTGCGAAGACATCACAGCCCACAAACAGGTCGAGCTGAGATTGCAGAAAATCAACGAATGTTTCCTCAGATTCGGTAGCGATCCACTGGCGAATATCAATCGCCTGACGGCCTTGGGGGGAGAACTGCTTGGAGGCACATGCGCGCTGTACTCACGCCTTGAGGGAACAGTCCTCCGTTCGATCGGACAATGGCAGGCCCCCTCGGACTTCAATCCGGTAGACCAAGCCGACGGACATCTCTGCGCTGACCTCATCAAAAAGGGAGACGACCATCTCTGCACGATTCGCCATCTGGCCAACACATCGTACGTCCGAACGGATCCCAACGTCAGCCGCTACCAATTGCAAACCTACGTCGGCCAGATTGTCACACGCGGCAAAAACCCGATCGGGTCGCTCTGCGTCCTGTTCCAGCACGATTTCGTTCCAACCGAGGCCGACGAAGGATTAATGGGTATTCTGGCCTCGGCGATCGAGACTGAAGAAGAGCGGATGCAGGCGCAGGAAGCCCTGCGCACCAGCGAAGTCCAATGGCGTCAGTTCGTGGCAGATGCGCCGGTTGGGTTGGTCATTATGGACAACCAACAACGACTCCTTAGCGCCAACAAGACCTTCTGCGATCTGACCGGATACAGTGAGCGGGAAGTCGTTGGGAATACCTATGCCCTCTATACCCATCCGGACGACCTACCCGACAATCTTATCCTTACGAATGCCTTCTTTGAGGACACACGTTCCAGCTACACCTACGAAAAACGCTACATCCGGAAAACCGGGGATATTATCTGGGTCGCCGTCACCACCACCGGGATCGAACTGCCCGGCCATACCGGCCCGCTCATGCTCGCAGTGGTCGAAGACATTTCTGAACGGAAGCGGGTCACGGAAGAGCGAGAGCGGATCAGCCAGGACCTCCATGACGATGTCCTCCAATCGCTCTATGCCGTCGGCATGGGATTGGAGCACATGCGGCAGCGCATC
>VFKF01000263.1 GCA_009885705.1 Nitrospira sp.
GACCAACTTCTTGAGATCGAAACCCTCTTGCTTTACCTTCGTGAGCGGCCCGACATCGAGCAACCGCAGATCCTTCTTGCGCGTGAGCTCTGCCAGGGCATCCGGCGCAAATCCCGGTGCAATGACCACTTCCACAAACGTGGAAGTAATTTCCTTCGCAGCGGCCAGATCCACGGGGCGATTGAATGCAATCACGCCGCCGAACGCCGAGATGGGATCGGTCTCACGGGCTTTGACATACGCCTCAACGGGCGTCGTACCCAAGGCCACGCCGCAGGGATTGTTATGCTTGATAATGGCCACGGCGATCTCGTCATACTCTTTCGCCAGCTCGAGCGCCGAATTGGCGTCGAGGAAATTGTTATAGGACATCGCCTTGCCATGCAGGATCGTTCCCCGGGACACCGAGGGCTCGACCGAATGCAGCTCTCGGTAGAACGCGCCTTGCTGATGAGGATTCTCCCCGTACCGCAGCATCTCTGCCCGCTCGAACTGCAAGGACAATATTTTGGGAAATTTGACCTCGCTGCCCTGTACCTGTTTTTCCAGATATCCGGCGATCAGACTGTCGTAACGCGCCGTATGTTGGAATACCTTCATCGCCAATTCGCGCCGCAACTCGTGGGATACCGTTCCGGCCTTCGCCGCCTCGAGCACGCGCTGATAGTCGGCAGGATCGACGACGACCAAGACATCTTCGTGGTTCTTGGCCGCAGAGCGCAGCATCGACGGCCCGCCGATATCGATATTCTCAATGGCCTCTTCGAAGGGGCAGTTCGGCTTTGCAATCGTCGCCTCGAACGGATAGAGGTTGACCACGACAACGTCGATGGGGCCGATTCCGTGCTTCTCCATCTGCGCGACATGGGCCGGCACCGAACGCCGGCCGAGTAATCCGCCATGAATCTTGGGATGCAATGTTTTGACGCGGCCGTCGAGAATCTCCGGTGAGCCGGTGTAGGCCGCGACATCCGTTACGTTCAAGCCAGCCTCTCGCAAGGCCTTGGCCGTTCCTCCCGTTGAGAGGATCTCGGCACCTAACGCTGCGAGGCTCTTGGCCATCTCCACCACACCGGTTTTGTCTGATACGCTGATGAGTGCCCGCTTGATGCCGGCCATAGATCTCTCCTTGGAAAACGATCGATAGAAATTAAGTAAATCGAAGGGTGGGGCGAAGAATAACAAATGAATACCCACCTTACAAGAGGAATGGCGCCCCAACATCAAAGCGCAAAACATCGCAACTCCCCCACAGCTACCAGGCAGGATGAGGCGAGGCCGG
Source organism: Nitrospira sp. (assembly GCA_009885705.1). Lineage (GTDB taxonomy): Bacteria > Nitrospirota > Nitrospiria > Nitrospirales > Nitrospiraceae > Palsa-1315. Next base: position 1,283 of record VFKF01000263.1, read on the forward strand.
CCGAGAAATCCTACCTGGCATGCGCCCACTCAGTATGGTAAGTTTACGCGTCCCGCCAGCTACCTACAGCCCAAGAGTAGACTCATGATGCGTGCCGTGATCCTAGCCGCAGGTGCCGTTGCACTCGGGCTCCTTGCTATGGTCTGTCTGCCACGCCACCTGACGCCGCCAGCCGCAACAATCCCCCTCTCTCCCGCAACGTTGCATGCGCGGTTGGAGCAAGGCGTCCTGACTCTCCGTGGTTCGCTCCCCAGTCAGACCAGTAAAACTGCCATCCTTCAACGAGCCCACGCGCTCTATGGCGCGCAATTTGGGCGTGTGGTCGATCAATTGACGGTGGATCCGAACGTGGGGCCAGCCGCTTGGACCGGCCCTATGTCCCAAATCCTTCCCATCCTGGGACAGATGACCGAACATGGCTCGATCATCATCGACGGACGGTCGGTTGTCCTCAGCGGCCAGGTCGACAGCGAACAGACCAAAGCTATCCTGTTGCGTGACATGGCTCCCCTTGCGCAAACAGGACTTACGCTGGAGGAACATATCCTCGCGACGCCACGCCCCCCCCTCCCGCCCGCGCTGCAACAGCAATTAAACGAGATTCTTTCGCGCGCCTCCATTGAGTTCGAATCCAATACGACCGTGATGCCTCCACGGAGTCGTGCCACATTAGACCGATTGATCGTTGTGTTGCGTACGGCCCCTCGGGCCATCATCGAGATCGGAGGTCATACGGACAAGTATGGCGCGTCAGACTATAACGTGCAGCTCAGCCGCCGCCGCGCCGAAGCCGTGCGGCACTATTTTATTAGCCACGGTCTCACCAACCAGTTCACGGCTATCGGGTATGGCGCTTCTCGCCCGCTGTCAGTAGCGCAGACCAGGGCAGGCTTTCAACGCAACCGGCGTATCGAGTTACGCGTGAAAGGACAGGCCGACCTATGACCATGCTCCTCGGTCAAATGTTGGGATGCCTCCTCGTTGCTGCGGGCATCGGCGGGGTCACGATCTGGC
>VFKF01000247.1 GCA_009885705.1 Nitrospira sp.
GAGATCATTGCAGGGAAGAGTTGGCCTCAAGCACCGATCGGAGTTCTCGTCAGCCTCTATGCCTGCACCAACGTCTTGTTTCATGTCTGGACGTTGAGCAGCGCCGAAACGGATCCTGCCGAACGAATGGGCCTAGCTCTGGTCCTGGTACTGTTGTCGCTCATCGGCGGGCGCGTCACCCCCAATTTCACTCGCGACTTTCTTGCCGAGCAGGGTCGGGTCGAACAACCAGCGCCCTTCTCGCGTTTCGATGGACTATCGGTTGTGCTCGTAGGCATTGCTGCTCTGTTCTGGATTGTTCAGCCGCAAGCCCTGATGACAGGCTGGTTGTGGGTGGCAGCCGGATTGCTCAATCTGGTTCGCCTATTTCGCTGGTACGGGTGGCTGACCTGCCGTGAGCCCTTGGTGCTGACGCTGCATGTCGGTTTTGCCTGGATGGTCTTGGCGTTGTTGGTCATGGGAAGCGCCATTCTTGGTGTAGGCCTATCCATGATAGATGCGATACATGCGCTCACGACCGGCGCCGTGGGCGCGATGACCCTGGCAGTGATGACTCGCGCGAGCCTAGGTCATACAGGACGTCCCAAGCATGCAGGGCCCATGACGGTCTGCATCAATCTCTTGGTCAACGTCGGTGCGCTGTTGCGGGTCTTCGGGCCGTCCCTCGACTCCTCTCACCTCGTGCTTGGACTCGCCGCGATGAGTTGGAGCGGCGCCTATCTGCTCTTTGCCCTCATCTATGGTCCGTTCCTTCTCCGTCCAAGCCTCGACGATTGACCGACGATTGCAACATCTTGCCAACACACATTGAGGATTGGGAGAGCTATGTCAGAGATTGATTTTACGGAAAAATTGGCTGAAGGGTTTGGGGCTTACAATACAAAGGTCGGTCAATGGTGGGTGGATCAAACGCGCAATGAGGCCCATGCGGCCGCGTATACGAATATTGCGAACCAGGTGGCCAAATGCGCAAAAAAGGAGAGCGGTCTGATCATCGATTACGGATGTGGCACCGGCCTCCTGATCAAACAGCTCGTCGGTCTCCTCCCGGCCTGGGACTTCCTCGGCATCGATGGGTCAAAATTGATGCTGCGTGAGGCAGAGGCTTGGGCTCGTGCCACACGAAAGGGCCGCCCAGCACCTATCGAGTTTCGCCGCGCACAGTTGCCGGACTTCTCCGTGACCAAACCAAAAGCCGACATTATCGTTTTTACCTTTCCCAATATCGTGGCAGTGCCCAACGAGCGTCGTCAGTTTGAAACGCGCTTTCCCAAGGATCGAGCCCTCGCTGGTCTGTTAGCGATGAAACAGGAAGGGGAGGTGGAGGATGTCGAAAATCTCTACGACTCCCTGTTCATGAGCCGTGTGGTGTCGAGAAATCTGCGCCTCCTATTGCGAAAGGGAGGCCTCTGTGTGCGCGTAGACTATAGTCAGGCCGGGAGGCGAGACTTGAAGCGCTTCGATCAGTTGTCGACCAAGTTCGAGGAAGGGTCGCTGAACGCGAAACAGTCCCATCTGCAGCCGCAGAAGTTCTTCTCATTGCTCTCGTCGGTCTATTATCCGTCGGCGGTCATCCTGGATGTGTATGAGCAGACCAAGGATCCGGACTATCTAGAGGGCGGTTATCTGGTCAGCGTCTTGAAAGCGTTGTAGAGAGAGGCATTCCAGCTGTTCCGTCGTGCCGGATGCATCGGGTCAGGCCGACAATCGGTTGACAGGACCGTGGCAAGACAGTAGCCTGGCACAACGTTCTCTTTGTCATTCACGCTGAAGGGTTGTCGTATGATAGAACCGAATACCAGCGAGCTGATACGGAAGCTGCACGAGCGGCCACAGATGCCTCTGGCCGACTGGCTGCAAGCCCCTGCTCACGTCCATTACAAAGCCTTTCGCATGACCGATCCCCCGGTGCAGCGTCCTGCGAGTCGTGCCGAGTTTACGTCGCTCCTGGAGGCCTTTGCGGTCTCCGCAGATGCGATGGTCCTTCATGACACATTCGGGTATGGCGTGAAGACGGCAACGTCGGGCGATCGGCTCATTGTGATCTGGCAAGCGCACACCGAATACTACAGTTATCAAATCTGGCATATTCCTTCCCCCCAGGCTGCGAGGATCTCGTTCGGCCCGATGACCTTTCCCAACTATCGGTTTCCCATTACGCCGCTCGGTGCGGAAGTCTGCCGTCTGGACATCGTGCTCATGGCTGAAACGCTGCCCAGCAGCGAGGCGTTGCGCCCGCTGTTTCCAGGCCCGGTCCTCTATGGCAGCCGGATTCTCGATGAGGAAACCGCGCTGGTAACCAGTTTCACGCCGGACGAATATGGGCGGGAGCATTATTGGGTGAGTGTCGGGGCCGCCAGGGCGACCAGATCTCATCTCAAAGATATCGTCGATGCGATTGTCAGGATCGAAACCTATTATCACTTGCTGCTCATGCAAAAGCCTTTGAGCTCGGCAGCCATCGATCAGACGCATAAGTTCGAACAGGTGCATTTGAAGCAACGGGAAATCATCACGGAGCATATCGGCCATGCCGATTCCCTGACGCTTCAGCGGTGGCTCAATGCGCTGACGAAGGATTTGCTGAAGACCACCAGGTTGTCAGGCAAGTTGCATTTCGAATTATCCGCCTCTGTGCCCTACGATAAAATTGTCCACCGGACGTTGGCGTCGCTCGACGAACGACCTCTTCCCTCTTACCGCCCGATGTCCGACTATGTGCTGAGTGGGGTGACCGGGGTGGCGGAGGGGTATCAGCAGCTCCTGAAGCGGATCGACACTCTGCGCAGCGGGTTTGAAGGCATTATTTCCATCATTCGAGCCCGCGTCGATCTCATGCTCCAGGCCCAGAATTTGACCCTCTTGGTCAGCGTCGACAAGACCACGAAGAGCCAGGCGATCCTCCAGCATACCGTGGAAGGCCTGTCGGTCATTGTGATCGCCTATTATCTTAGCGGCCTGATTGGCTATATCTTCAAGGGGCTGCAAGAGATGGGGTGGCTCCGCAATGCACATATTGCCTCAGCCTTGTTTGTGCCCCTCGCGATTGGGCTCGCCTTTTTAATCACGACGCTCAGCCGAAAGCACCTCCATAAGAAACTTTCAGGGGAAACCGTGCCTCCGGCAGCAGAGAAACCTCAGCCATGAGCACTCGAAGGTGCTCGCTGAGCCGGAAGGTTTCCTGTGCCCGCTTCTCGTCGGAGTGCGATTTTCTTCGTCTGATATACACGTCGGTCGCCTGGTCTCTCGGCATACAGTCACACGATGACCAAACTCTTACTCATAGGGGCCGGGGGATTCATTGGATCCGTCCTTCGCTATCTGGTAGGTGGCGCAGCGCAAGCACTCAGCCAGAGCATTGCGTTTCCCTACGGCACCTTGGTCGTCAATATTCTTGGGTGTTTCTTCATCGGATTCCTGTCGGAGCTTGCGGACGTCCGCACGCTCATCGGAGCCGAGACGCGAGCGTTTCTGATTGTCGGCATCCTTGGAGGGTTCACGACCTTCTCGGCCTTCGGGAATGAAACGATGAATTTGATCCGGGATGGAGAAGCGGCACTCGCCTTGGTCAATGTCGGCACTCAAGTGTTGCTGGGGCTTGGCGCGGTCTGGCTCGGCTATACCCTGGCACCTCTGATCTGGAAGTAATCCCTATCTTCCATCAGATGACCGTTTGTTGAATGGTCATCCAAGATTTAGCCAGGCTTCTGCGCCGACGATCACCGACGGCCAACAATTTCCGCAGCCTATGCCCATTCCGTTCTAGTCGCAGCTCTCCCTGCATGCAACAGCAACGGCAGGATGCTGGTGATTTCTTGACGTGGCCCATTTGCCTGGTTACCCTGCAAATATGACTTATGAAGGTAGGTGCCTATGATTTTCGTGACAGGCGGCGCCGGTTATATTGGGACCCACACCTGCGTGGAACTACTCGATGCCGGCTGCGGCGTGACGGTGTTCGATAACTTCTCCAATAGCCATCCGGAAGCCTTAGCGCGAGTGGAACGAATCACTGGAAAGAAGCTGCGTCTGGTGCAGGGCGACATCCGTAACCGTACCGCGTTAGTGGGAGCCTTGAAGGAGAGTGGGGCCACTGCCGTAATTCATTTTGCTGGTCTTAAAGCTGTAGGGGAGTCGGTCACACAGCCGCTGGCCTATTATGATAA
>VFKF01000292.1 GCA_009885705.1 Nitrospira sp.
CAGACGATCGTCGAGGATACGATGGGCGGCAAGCCCGAGCGGTCCGCGATGGTCGAGCAGCAGCATCAGCGGATCATGGACCATATGGCCAGCGATCCTCAGATGCAGGGTGTCAACACCGGCATGTACAACACCTCCTCCATGATGCACCAATATGGAGCGGGTGGACAGGACATGTTGCTCGTGTCCGATCCTCGCGTGGAGCCGGTCGCGCTGACAGGCGGCGGGAAGTGCCCGGCCACGGCCTCAGTCAAGCAGTACAATGTCTCCACGATCAACGTTGAGATCACGCTGAACCAGTGGCTGGACTTCTATCCAGGCTACATGTACGTGCTGGACGAGAATATCGAGAAGGTGCGTGCGGAAGAAGCGACGAATAAGGCGGCGCGCGAGAAAGAAGGCTTCGATCCAGGCGCGATCATTCCGGGTGTGCAGGCGCAGTGGATTCAGCCTTTGACGATCCGTGCCAACCAGGGTGACTGCGTCAAGATCAAGCTTTCCAACAAGCTGGAAGAGGGCGGCGGACCGGTTAGCTTGCATATCCATGGGTCGAGCATGGTCGTGAGCGCCACCGGCGCAGCGGCCACGACGACCAATTCCGATTCCGTCGTCGAAGAAAAGAAGAGCGGCGAATTCGAGTGGTATATCCACCCGAACACCCAGGAAGGTGTCCGCCAATTCCATACCTATGCGCAAGACCGTGAGTTGACGGTCATGGGTATGTTCGGGTCCTTTGTGGTCGAGCCCCGCGGTTCGTCCTATTGGGAAGCGCTCGGCAGCGGTGCCGTGACTCCGGCTTCCAGCGGCTGGCAGGTCATGATCAAGAACGGAACCGGTCCTGACTTCCGTGAGTTTGTGCTCTATTACCACGAAGTCGGCGACGAAGCGTTCCGTCCGTTGAATAAGAAGGGGGATTTTCTCCCGCAGCGCGATCCTCTGACCGATGCCTACCGTCCTGGTGGCCGTGCGATCAACTATCGCAGCGAGCCCTTCGGCATCAATAACATGCATGTGCAGCACGAGTACTTCGGATTCGAAGACGAATCCATGGGCTACAGTTCCTATACGTTCGGCGATCCCTCGCCAACGATTCCGAGATCCTACATCGGCGATCCCGCCAAGTTCCGTTTGGTCCACGGCGGGTCGGAGGTGTTTCACTCGCACCACCCTCATGGTGGAACCATTCGCTGGCCGCGCAGCCCGCGGGCAATCGACGACATGAACCTCTGGGCCACCGCCGTGAACGGCCCGGTCAAGTATCCGGTGATCCGTGCGAAGACGGACCGAGTCGATGTCGAAGTCATTGGGCCTTCAGAAGCCCTCGACCTGGAGACGGAGTGCGGATCGGGTCTCTGCCAGCAGTTGGCCGGTGACTTCCTCTTCCATTGCCATGTGGCGCACCATTATGTGGCGGGTATGTGGGGCTACTGGCGCGTGTACAACACGATCCAGCAGGGAGATCTCCGGAACGACGTGATGCCGGATCTCCAAGAATTGCCGGACCGCAAGGGCCGGATCAAGACTCCGATTTCGTCGGACAAGTTGGTCGGGCAGACGGTCGATTGGTTCGGGAAAGCCTTCACGATTACCGACAAGGGTAAGAGCAACTGGAACACCAACCCTGCCACCGTCACGGTGAAGGATTGGGTCGCGATGCAGATGCCTACCATGGGCAAGCCTGGCCACAAGGACGATGAGAAGGGCCAGACGCAGTCGTACGATGCTACCGTCCTCGATTGGACGTGGAATGGCAATGTGGCGATGAGCGAGCGCGAGAATACGATCGACAATCCCAAGTACAAGTCGACGCATCCGGGCAAGCGGCACCCGATCATGTTCGAGTCGATGACGGGCAAAGTGGCCTGGCCACACCTGACGCCGCACTTCGGGCGACGGGTCATGTTTTCTCCGAACCACGTGGGTGCGCCCTGGTTGGAAATGATCCGCCGGGATGCCAATGGCGAAGAGAGTGTGGACAATGCCAAGCCGGGAGAGAACGGCATCTGGAGCCTCTGTCCAGAAAATGCAGGCCGCAAGGAATTTAATGTCCATTTCATCAAGTTGCCGATCAAGATCGCCAAGGCTCAAGGCAAGGAACCGGCAGTGGTCGATCCGAATGGATTGATCTATGTCCTCCATGAAGAAGAGGCCGCAGTTCGGGCCAACGACGATTTGAAGTATCCGCTGGTTGTTCGCGGCAACATCTACGATTGCGTGGATTGGATGCTGACCAGCGAATGGGACGACGATGACTACACCAATTTCCAGTCATCGAAGATCAACACCCATTGGCATTTCCTGCAGTTCGACAACCAGGCGTCTGACGGTGTGATCACCGGCTTCTCCTATGAGCAGTCGGTCCGTCCGTTCACGATGCTGAAAAAAGAGAACAAGAAGGGGTTGCCTGCTCCGATGAACACGGTGCTGACTGCGCCGGCGAAGAAGGGGGCCGCCTCGCTCTCCGTGAAGAATGCAGGTCAATACCATGTCGGCACGCTGATTCTTGTCGGTGCCGATAACGTGAAGGGCAACGAAATCTCCCGTATCAAGGCGATCAGCGGCAGCACGATCACCTTGGCGAAGGGATTGAAGAACGATCACCCGGCGAACGACATCATCACGGTGGAATTTGTTCGTCAGCGGTTCTGGGTCGATGCGGATGTCGGAACCGTGTTCTGGCATGACCATGCATTCGGTGCGACCACCTGGCCGCACGGTGGATTCGGAACCTTCATCGCTGAACCGGTTGGATCGACCTATCACGATGCGAAGACCGGGAAAATGATCCGGAGCGGTCCGATCGCGGACATTCGCACCGTTGAGCCGGTGGGGCACGGGGTGAATAACAGCTTCCGTGAGTTGATGGTGCAAGTGCACGATACCGTGCCGCATACCGTCAACATCGTGACGGCAGGCAATCCCCCAGGGCAGCCGATCGAAGTGGCACTCGAAGCGGGAAAGACGATTTCCTTCATGATGCCTGAGAAGATCTATATGACGCCGATGCCCTTCTTGAACGGTGGAACGCACACCACGGGAAGCGGCTTGAACTTCCGGGCGGCGCCGATCGCGCAGCGTTTGGCCACCAATCCGGATGTGTCGCAGGCGTTCAATAGCCAGATCCATGGCGATCCGTACACGCCGCTCCTGAGAGCGTATGTCGGAGATACGATGGTATTCCGGTTGTTGCATACCCTGATGAACGAGACGATGACCTGGACCATCTCCGGCCATACCTTCTTGAGCGAACGGTATGCGGGCGATGCGAATCGGAAGAA
>VFKF01000294.1 GCA_009885705.1 Nitrospira sp.
AGGCACCAGCACCTACGATGGACTCAGCATCGCCTGGGCCATTGCGGAACATATTCAAGACCGTCGATACGTCGGAGCCAGAACCCTGTTCGCCACGCATTATCACGAGATGACGCAACTGGAAGGGTTACGGGAAGGGATTAAAAATTATTGCGTGGCGGTCCAGGAACGGGATGGAGATGTGGTCTTCCTGCGTAAGATTATACCGGGCGGCGCAGACCGCAGTTACGGCATTCACGTAGCGAAACTGGCAGGGCTCCCTCCCACGGTCATTGCCAGGGCGCAACAAGTCCTCGCCCAGCTGGAACAACCGGATAGCACCATCGAGGGTACGCCCGTATCGTTGGAGAAAGAAACACCACAGACTTCACTGCCCAAGCCCCATCCCATCATCGAGGAAATGAAACAAATCGACCTTTTCTCCATGACGCCGCTCGATGCACTCAACCGCCTCGCTGACATCCAACGCCGGATCGGCCCTGCAGACTAAGACAATCGCGACACATAAAAAAAGCGGCATCCCCTCTCGGAGATGCCGCTTTTCTAAACAAAAACTCGCTCGGTTTAGTGAGCAGCCGCGGCCTTGTTGTACTCCGCAGTCCAAGGGACCAACCCGCCAATGGGCTGACCACCAGGGATCAACACATCGTACAGCATGGGCGGCACAGCCTTCGGGGAGGTGTTCAACATCTGCTTCGCTGCTGCACAGCCTGTCTCATTCTCGTTCTTTCCTGCACAATCCTTCAAGCGAAGGGCAGAGATGCTGAGCGTCTTCCCCATGGAACCAGCCACTTCCGGAAGCTTCTTGATCGAGGAAATGACCCGGTGATTCTGCTCTGGCTCCGTCACGGTAAACTCGATCAGGTCAGTCGTGCTGGAGGGTGGCACTTCCTTCGCGGCAGCAGGACCTGCATGGGGACGGCCCATCTTCTTCAACTCATCCCAAGCACCCTTGTCCGCGTAAAACTTCAGGGTCTTGCCCGGATGGATCTTCTGCCAGAAGAAACCGCTCTCGGCGTTTCCACCGAACACGGCCACATTGATCCAAACCGCTTCATCGTAGTGATCGAGGACAATGACGCGACCCTGCAGGGTCGTCGGCTTGCTCAAATCTCCCCACTCGAAACGCTCCTGGAATGACTCGATGGCTAACGCAGTGGAGGCTACGGATACCCCCAGCGCTACAGCGGCCACCATGGCCCAACCTTTCGCATGAAACTTCATAATCGCGTCCTCCTTGCTGGACATAAATGAATTAAGGCTTGTCGAGGTCGATTACTTAATAACCTTAAACCCGGTGATCGTCCGACCGTCCAGGCTCACTTCCATGGCTACGAGCTCCTGGGAGGCCTTGATGATCTGGTCCATCAACGCTTTGTCCTTCACTGCCAGACGAACGGTCGTGGCAGCATGGTACCAACCGGAATAAGGATTGTTCTTATCGGTTCCACCCACAAAGCCCCAACCGCAGCAAGAGAACAATGGATCTGGCGGCTTTACGTCGAGATCGGAGGACGAACGGCCGTTCGGGGTCCCTGACGCCGGCTCACCGGTGTTCCAATATTGAATCCC
>VFKF01000066.1 GCA_009885705.1 Nitrospira sp.
CCTCTTCCAGCTCCACCAGCTTCAGCAACTCGCCGATCCGTTTCGTCGCTTCAGCCTTCGACAAGTGGTAGAGCGCGCCAAGCAGTTCGAGATGTTCCCGGCCGGTGAGAAAGCGATCGATGGCCCGCTCCTGGGGCACGTAGCCGATCAGTTGCCGGACAACGTCCGACTCGCGCACCGTATCGTGGCCCAAGACACTCGCCGTGCCGGACGTCGGCGTCAGCAGCGTGATGAGCGTCCGGAGCGTCGTGCTCTTCCCGGCCCCGTTCGGACCGAGCAACCCGAAAATCTCGCCGGCATAGACCTGAAACGACAGATCGGAGACGGCCGTCTGCGTATCGTAAGTTTTCGTCAGGTGCGACACCTGGATAGCGATGGCGCGATCCATTAGCCCCAACCCTTCGCACCGGATTGATCGTGCATCATGAACTCGATGAGGTCGCTGAGACGGCGGGCTTGTTGGTGAAGACTCTCGGCCTCCAACAGAAACTGCTTTTCCAAGGGCGTACACTCCAAGTAGGTGGATAGGGTGTTGACGAAAATCTCGTCGCTGACTTCTTCACGGAAAAATTCTTGCCATGTGGGCGCCTCATCGCGGGACCGGAGATAGGACTCCAGGATGGTGAATAGGCGCTGGCGGACCGTGGGGTCCAATGATGCCTCGGCGCCATGAACCGTGACCGCAATGGTGGCCTCACGATAGGGCTTGTCGTACCACTCACGTTCAATTTCAAACCGTTCCAGACCTTGCAGCATGATATTGGATCGGCCATCGGCCATCGGCTGCACACTCACCAGCCGACCGACACAGCCCGTCGAGAACACGGGCGGATGGCCGTAATAGTCGGTTTCCCACCCGTCCTTGAGCAGGGCCATCCCGATACATTGCCCGCTCATCGCCGCATCTGAGACCATGGTGCGGTAGCGTGGCTCAAAGATATGCAGAGGCAGATAGGTCTTAGGGAACAGCACGACGTTCGGAAGCGGGAACACCGGAATCCTCGAAGGAATGGGAAACGGCGTCGCGCTATCGCGCCGGTCATGTCCCTGGGGCTCTCGTCCGTGATCGGTCTGCATGACTCACGATAGCTGATGGCCGCCAAAATTGTCAACGGAAAGCGCGGGGCCTCGCTCACCCGTTAAATCAGCAAAACCCTCATCAATACAGGGGATTTGTGCCACCTGCCGAAGCATGCTATAAGCGCTGGTCGCAGTTCCTCCACCTCACGGACGGTCCCTCGCACATGGCCAACGCACGGCGTCATCTTCGGCATCTCCTCCTTCTGGCGAGCGGTCTCCTCGCCGTCGTGCCGGGACTTGCAGCCGATACGGCAGAAGAATTTCGAGTCGCCCGGGAGGGCTATCGCTATACCTTCCCGCGCGATCATGGAGCGCATGAGGCGTTTCGCACCGAATGGTGGTACTACACAGGCCAGCTGACGGCGAAGGACGGCCGGTCGTTCGGCTATCAACTCACCTTCTTCCGCCGAGGCATGCCACGCGAGCAGACGAACACCCTGCCGTCACAATGGGCCGTCACACAACTGTACCTGGCCCATTTCGCCGTGAGCGATCTCAGCAAGGGACGATTTCGTTATGCTGAAAAGATCAGCCGGGCCGGCCTGGGTAAAGCCGGTGCGGCAGACGATCGCCTTCACGTCTGGATCGATCGATGGGGCGCCGAGTCGTCAGTGGCAAGTCCCGCGACACAGACCCTGACAGCAGCAGACGGTGACCTAGCCCTCCAGCTCACCGTCTCGCCGGACAAACCACTCGTCGTACATGGCACCAACGGCATCAGCCATAAAGGTTCGGCCATGGGACAGGCCTCCCACTACTATTCCTTCACCAGACTCGCCACGAACGGCAAGCTCACGATCGGGAACGAATCGTTCGATGTCACTGGCACAAGCTGGATGGACCATGAGTTCGGCTCAGCCGAGCTTGGCAAGGATCTGGTTGGATGGGATTGGTTCAGCCTGCAGCTCGACGACCAGAGGGAACTCATGCTCTATCGGCTCCGCCGCGCCGACGGATCGGCCGATCCCGTCTCCAGCGGGACCCTCATCGACCGAGAGGGACGAGGCCAGCATCTTTCGATCGGAGACTTCACGCTCGAGCCCACGAGTCATTGGACCAGCCCCGCGAGCAAAGCACGTTATCCGCAGCGCTGGCGCCTCACCATTCCCTCGCAGCAACTCTCGCTGGAACTCGCTCCCCTCATGGCAGAGCAGGAACTCTCCACCACGCGCAGCACGCAAGTGACCTATTGGGAAGGCGCCATCGAGGCCAACGGCACGGCGCAAGGACGGCCCATTCAAGGAAAAGGCTATATGGAGCTGACGGGGTATGCGGAACGATTCTCGAAGAAACTGTAGCAAGTTGACTCATCGACAACCCCTATGATTAGGTCTCACGCCACAACACCATGCTGATTCGAACCGTCGCTCAATTCGCACAACTCGCTACCCTGATCCTTGTCTTGACCTCTCTCGGCTGCCAAAAAGACAGCGAAGCGATCGTCTCGATCGCGCTCCATCCGACCAATGCGAACATCCTCTATGTCGCGACGAACGACGCGGTTTATAAGTCGCGCGACGGCGGGCAATTGTGGGAACGGCTCCCGAGTTTTAGCGCGCGGCGTGTGACGACGCTCGCGATCGATCCTCAGTTCCCAGCTACCATCTACGCCGGCACGATGGCCGACGCCGTGTACAAGAGTCCCGATGGCGGACAACATTGGCTCCCCCACAACGTCGGACTCAAAGAACATGTCTCCTTTATCAACGAATTCGTCTTTCACCCGACCGACCACGATCAGATCTACGCGGCCACGACCGTCGGCGCCTTTTACACGAAAGACGGCGGACGAGAATGGGAAGAACGTATGGCCGGGATGAAGGAGGTCCACATCGTGGTCTCCATCGCCATTCACCCCCGCGATCCGCGCATCCTCTTTGCCGGAACGACGGGAGGGGTTTACCGGTCCGACAACGCGGCGATGGGATGGAAGAAGATCAACAACGGGCTGATTCCAGAACAGGAACTGATGGGGGGCATGGCGCTGGGGGTGAATGCCCTGGTCTTCGACGTCGTCAACCCGGACATCGTCTATGCGGGAACGACGAAGGGCCTTTTCCGCTCCGCCACGCGAGGAGATCAATGGGAACGGATCGGGCAAACGCTCCCCGACCTCTTCGTGAGCAGTATTTTGATCGACCCGGTCGAGCCGAAGACAATCTATATCGGAGGGCCAAGCGGCGTCTGGAAGAGCCCCGACAGCGGACAAACTTGGAGCGCGATCAATACAGGACTGGGCTCGCTAAATATTCGCACGCTCGCCATGAGCCCGCGCGATTCACGCATGCTGTTTGTCGGCACGAACGGCAGCGGCCTCTACCACTCGACCGACGCCGGCGCAAGCTGGGCTCCCCTGCCTCTCACAGCCACGCCAGCTCGAAGTTAGCCTCAACAGTTCCAAGGGCTGCTCAAAAAGGCTGTCCAGCAAGGCCGCCACGAGCCATCACTTACTAAGGGGCGGCTGGGCTGATCCCAACTGCGCGCGTCCAACGAGGGCTTTCTGAGGCCGCGCGTTGCGCGAGCACGGGGATCGTCCCAGCCACCCCACCCCATTTTCAGCAGCCCTCTAGTATCCGGTCTTGGGTGCAGAATCGCTGTGCCGGTAGCGGCTGCTGTAGGACAACATCTGATCCGACAGGGCCTTCCACTCTTCCGCCGTCATGAGATCCTTCATCTTGAAACGAAACGAGAGAATCTTCGCGGCCGACTGCATGCGCTGATTATTCGAATCGTCCAGGACCTTGGTGAACTCCTCAGGAGTCGCCGCGTAGTTCGCGTTTAACTCATACAGTTTACGATGCCCCGCACGAGCGACCTCGCGGCTCGCCTTCAATTCCGCGACAATGTCGTTCACGACCGCTTTAACCTGCGCAGCCTTCCCTTGATCCTTGACCGTACGATCGATCAACGACGCCATGTCCTGCTGGCCCTTCTGCCAATAGGCATCGCCACGCCCCTCACTCACCATCCCATGATGATGGTGGGACGAACAGCCAGCCAACGCCACCACGGCCACGAGCCCGAGGACATACTGCTGAATGCGCTTCATGGGATCCTCCTGGTAAATAAAGATGGATGAGATGTTGTCACGGCTGCGGCCCTTCCCGTATCATCCCCTTCACCACTATGACTGACCCTAGCACGCCCCCAACCGATTATACCCTGACGCTGCGCGAGGAGTTTCGTCATCACCTCGAAACGTTCTATGCCCAGCTCAAACTGGCACCGCCCTATGAGAGCGTCGAGAAGGCCATTCGTTCCCTCACGACTTCGGTCCATGCGTTGCCCCCGAACGAACGAGCACGCCTCGCCACCGATGCCGCCGCTCGCTGGCAGCACTTTCGCCAGGCCTTCGAAGCGTCCGGGCTCAGCAAAAAGCACCGAGGCATCATCGGCGGCCTCGCCCGTAACCGCTCTAGCCTGAACCTCCCCTCTGAGTACGATCAGTTCCTGAACCTCTACTCTTAGCAGGATGCTCAAAAAGGCCATCCAGCAAGGCCGCAGCCGATGAAAGCACCGGAGGCGTAGCCTCTGGCTACGTTGAGGATGCTTTCGAGGTGAGAACGCCGCTGGTGGACTTTTTCAGCATCTTGCTAGAAGAGGGGCTGTTGCTGTTTAAGCCCCTCAACCTGACGCACCAACTCTTCCACACGATCCTGCAATCGCGCATTCTCCAGCCGGAGCAGATCTAACCGATTCAACAGCTGTTCTTGCTGAATCTCTGTCCATTGCAACGTTCGCCGCAAGCCTTCCAGCTCCAGCTGCGTCTGTTGCCGTTCGTCTGTCTGAATTGCCATGTTCCTTACCTGTCCTGCAAAGAAAACATCATGTGCCTAGTATAATTCTTAGGAGTGCGTGCGTCTATCACGACCTCCGCCAAGGTTTGAGCCATGATGGAGTGCGGAGAGGGGTTCCGGCACGATCTCCTCCCCCGCAATATACTACAGCAAAGAAGCGCACCTCAGGGAGGTCCACTTATGCCAGGCATAGGCCAGAGACTCAACACATCACATCACGCTGAGATTCGATGACGTGGGGGGTAGTTGTAGCAAATGGGAAGGAGAAACGGCTAGCGCTCGCTGATCGGACTCCACCAGGACACGACGGGACACTGATGCCGAGACCGAATCGTGGCGGGAATTTCGTATGACCAGCGTTGATCCAGTCCCGCAGCTCGACAGAGATTCGCCGCGATAGCGGCTTCTTCAGCCCCTTGATTCACCATGACAAACAACCCGGTCGCCGTCAGATTCGACGCGATTCGAGAAAAAATGGCATGAGGCGTCAACAGGGCAAGCGGAAGCCTCCACGCCAAGACTGGCGTCGGCGTGACGAACGGATACCAGGCCGTCACCACATCGGCCCTCTGATCGTACTGCGCATAATTTGAGACGACAAAGCTGGTCTGCGGGAGCCCCTGTACATAGCCCCGTGCATAGTCCCAACGGCTATAGCCGTTGGCATAGATGCGATACCCTTCCACTTCCACGCCGGTCAGCGAAGAAGGGCGGAAGAACGACTGAAGGACGCGCGCGTACCAGAAATTGCTTGAGCCGACATCATGCACGACAACGCCGGTGGGACGGGGCTGTCCCCAGGCCGTCCAGGCTTGATTCAAGATGTCGAGGTACTCGTAACTCTTCAGGGCGGTGCGCTCCTCACAGTATCGTTCGAATCGCACGGTAAATTTGCGTCTCAGAAAGGCAATTCTCGCTTGTTGGCCATCGGCAAGCGCTGATAATTGGATGGCCGGCCGTTCTCGATAGATCCCGCGTGACCAGCGAAGGCCCTCCCCGAGCCGATACCAGAAGGCGTGGTACCCCGAACGCAATCGTTGGCGAAATGTATAACAAGAGGGGACGCCTGTGCCGAGTGCTGAAAACATGCCGGCAGACTCAGGGACAGCCGTATCGATGACATTCTCCATATCTCCTTGTCGGTCGCACGGCCGGAAGGCTGAAGAAGGGAAGAGCAAGTGACCACAAACATCTATCGCGTCCACGAACAGGCCGTTGACAAACTACCAGGCCACTGCGGGAATTCGCATGCCAGAACAGTCGCAGACGCGGTCAGACGTCGTCGCAGGCTGTTCAGAAAGGCCGTCCAGCAAGGCCCCAGCAAGCGGAGAGGCGAGGCGTACCCTTGTGGTACGTTGAGCCTCTGCGCGCCGCGACCTGCCTGCGCGAAGCCGCTTCGGCGAAGGCAGGGAACGCCGCTGGCGGCCTTTGTCAACAGCCTGCTAATTATTTCGCTTGAACCAACTCTACAATCAGGATAATGCTCAGGGACGTTGAACGCCTAGTCGAGGCTTGAGAGGTGCCAATGCGCGCGGTTTGCCTGAAACATGTGCCTTTTGAAGGCCCTGGTGCCTTTGCCACGGCACTGACGGCGCGCGGCATGAGCCTGGACCAGTATCTCGTTCCGCGGGACGGACTGCCTCAAGACGCGGGCGATCTACTGATTGTTATGGGCGGGCCGATGTCGGTGAACGATTCAGAGCCCTGGATCGCGGAGGAGACGGCCTTTATTCGATCCACCCTGCTCGCCGGCACCGCCGTGATCGGCATCTGCTTAGGCAGTCAATTCATGGCCAAGGCCCTAGGCGCAACGGTGCGTTCCGGCAAGTCGCTCGAAATCGGCATGACCCAGATTCGCCTCACAAAAGACGGTCAACGAGATCCCCTGTTCGGCTCCTGCCCCGAAACCTTCGACGTCTTCGAATGGCATGGGGAGGTCTTTGATCTGCCAAAGGATTGTGTGGCGCTGGCCGGCTCTGACGTGGCGCCGCTACAGGCCTTTCGGTATGGCACCAGCGCCTATGGACTCCTGTTCCATCTAGAAATGGAAGAGGCCGGCATCGACTCGTTATGCCGCGAATGTGCGCCGGACCTCACCAAGGCCCGACTGACCGCCCAACAGGTAAAAGACATGGCCCTTCCCCACCTCCCGCAACTCCATCGGATGGCCGATAGGCTAATCGACCATCTTCTCTCTCCTCAGCGTTGATTGCGAGCGCCGCTCTGAAGTACTCTAAGAAACCTCGTAGCGAGCGATCAGCAGTCAGCCTTCAGCAATCAGGTATTGGCTGAAAGTTGATTGCTGACAGCTATGTGCTATGTCCACGAAAGGAGCATTCTGCACCATGGCCGGTTTTCCAATTGAAGTCGCAACCAGAATTAAAACACTGCCTCCCTATCTGTTCGCCGCTATCGACAAGATGAAGCAGGCGGCGATCGCCAAAGGCGTCGATATCATCAACCTCGGTATCGGCGATCCGGACTTGCCGACACCGGCTCCGATTATCGAAAGCCTGGCTCTGGCGGCCAAGAACCCCAAGCACCATCAATACCCCTCCTACGAAGGGATGCTGTCGTTCCGGACAGCCGTGGCCGACTGGTACAAGCGGCGCTTCAATGTGACGCTGAACCCTGCCGACGAAGTGCTGACCCTGATCGGCTCTAAGGAAGGAATCGGGCACATTCACCTGGCGTTCGTCGATCCAGGCGATATTGTTCTGGTCCCGAGCCCAGGCTATCCGGTCTATCCGGTCGGGACCAGCTTCTGCGGCGGTGTCTCGCACCTCATGCCGCTGACGAAGGCCAACGGTTTTCTGCCTGACTTGAATGCGATCCCCAAGGATGTGGCGAAGAAAGCCAAGCTGATGTGGCTGAATTCACCGAATAATCCCACGTCGGTCATCATGACCAAAGACTACTTCAAGCGCGTGGTGGAATTTGCGCAGGAAAACCAGATCATCGTTTGCCACGATGCGGCTTACTCGGAGATTTATTACGACGGCAAGCCACCGGCCAGCTTCATGGAAGTCGATGGAGCCAAGGATGTCGGCGTGGAGTTCCACTCGCTCTCGAAGACCTACAACATGACGGGCTGGCGCATCGGCTTCGTCGTCGGCAACAAGGACGTGCTGGCAGGCCTCGGCAAGGTCAAGAGCCAGCTGGACTCCGGCGTGTTCGAAGCGGTACAGACCGCAGGGATCACGGCGTTGGGATTGGACGATTCCGTCACGGACGGCCTGCGTAAGATCTATCAGGAGCGGCGCGATACCTTGGTGCCAGGGCTGAAGAGTCTGGGCCTCGAAGTCGATCCGCCTCCGGCCGCGTTTTACATCTGGGTCACGGTGCCGAAGGGCTACACCTCCGCCTCCTTCACGGCTCATCTGCTGGAGAAGGCCGGAATCGTGACGACACCGGGCAACGGGTTCGGCGCACCGGGCGAAGGCTATATCAGGATGACCGTCTGTACGACGAAAGAACGACTGGCGGAAGCGGTGGAACGGATACGAAAGGCTGGGTTCTAGTGATGCGTGATGAGTGACGGGTGATGAGCACCGAGTCGGTCTCATTTCCTCGTCACCCATCACTGATCACCCATCACTGATATGCGTGAAACAGTCTTCATCGGGTTCGGCTCGAATGTCGGCGATCGGCTCGATTTCTGCGATCGGGCCGTCACCCTGCTAGGCCTCTTGCCTCACTCACAGCTCCTCGGTGTGTCGATGCTCTACGAGACGGAGCCAGTGAACGATCATGCCCAGCCTGGGGACGGCTGGTTTTTAAACGGCGTAGTTCAGATTGAAACGGATATCACACCGAAAAGCCTGCTCGACATCCTCCGTGAGATTGAACGGTCACTGGGTCGGGACGAGGACCATCGATCCGGCCCCAGAACCATCGATCTCGACATTCTGTTCTATGGACAGCAAACAATCGATGAGCCGGATCTTGTGGTGCCGCATCCACGCGTGCACCATCGCCGGTTCGTCCTCATGCCCTTGAGCGAACTCGACCCGCTGTTCATCCATCCGGTGCATCAGCGTACGATTAGCCAATTGCTTGCCGAGGCGAAGAAACAGCCTGAAGTCCGCCTCCTGTTTCCCCAGCCCTCGACCCGTTATGGTTCACGCCCTGCATGCAGCCAGCCCCCAGGCCCATGAAGATTATTCGTACCAGCCGCGCCATGACATCCTGGAGCGAACGATTGCGCCGAGACGGCGTCATCATCGGATTCGTTCCCACGATGGGCGCGTTGCATGACGGCCACCGTGCGCTCATCCGAGCGGCACGGCTTCGTTGCGATGCACTCGTTGTGAGTATTTTCGTGAACCCGACGCAGTTCGGCCCGCGCGAAGACCTTACGCGTTATCCTCGCCCGATTGCCAAGGATCGGGCGCTGTGCCGCGAAGAAGGGGTGGACGTCTGCTTCGAACCAACAGCCGAGGTGATGTATCCCGAGGGCTTTCAAACGGTCGTGACGGTGCCGGAGATTGCGCGTCGATGGGAAGGCGAAGCCAGGCCCCATCACTTTCCCGGTGTCGCCACGGTGGTAACGAAACTCTTCGGCATGGTCCGTCCCCATCTCGCCTTGTTCGGCCAGAAAGACTATCAGCAGGCGGCACTGGTTCGACAACTGGTGAAAGACCTCAATCTCGGTGTAGCGATCGAGGTGCGCCCGACGGTCAGAGAAGCGGATGGGCTGGCCATGAGTTCACGCAACGTCTATCTCAACGCCGAAGAACGGATGATCGCGCCCTGGCTCTCTCGGGCACTCCAAGCAGGCAAACAGGCCATCGAAGAAGGCCTGAAGGATGGGAAAGCGATTGAACGGAGCATGCTGAAGGCCATCGAGCAGGCACCGGCCATTCACGTCGAGTACCTGGCCCTCTGCGACCCCGACAGCCTAGAGCCTCTAACCAGGGTCGTCCATCGTGCCGTGATATTGGGTGCCATTCTGATTGGATCGATCCGCTTGATCGACAATCTGCTGGTAACCGTACCGGGAAAAATGAGACGCGCTAGAGGTTGAGCATGGGGTCGAGACCTTGACCGACTAAAAGCCCGAGCACCACCTGGCCCAGACGGCGGTAATGATCCGGTGGGACCTCCAGAAAACGGATGCCCGTCGAGGAGGGGTGAACGGAACAGACCATCGCCGTCTCGATATAGATCGCGTCGTCCTCTGCCGTGGGCTTCAAGAGCAATTCGATAAAGGCCCCCTTCGAGAATCCCGTCGTCTGCAGGGTACAGCCATCCATCGAAATGTCGGTGATGCGGTTGGTCATCGACTGCTTGCTGTCGAGCACCTGCACCTCGATGGAGGCGGGAAGGCGCGCATACTGCCGCCGATCGAAGGCCTGGGTGTTGTACCGTGCACCGGCATAATAGGCGCGAAAACGATTGGTGCAGAGCTGACAGCGAAACGGGAACACATTCACGCGGCCCAAGAGACGTTCGAGCATGCCCTCCTGGTAGGTCACGCGGACAAATGAAGCCCCGCAAATTGGGCAATGCAACTCTCTCATGAGCCGGAACGAGCCTCCTGCTCCCGCGCCGTCATTTGCTCGGCGAGAATGGGTTCGATGCAAGCGGGCGAGTACGTCGCCGGCTTGACCCATTTCCCGTCTTCACGCTTATAGCCGCCGACCTTGCTCATGTTGGATCGATGGACTTCTCGAAAGACCGGATCCATATCGATGCCATAGGACACCGCCGTCCCGTAGACGACGTAGAGGAGATCGGCCATCTCCTTCGCAATGGACGGCAGATCGTCTGAGGCGAGCGCTTCTTTCAGCTCGTCGAATTCTTCCTGAATGAGCCGGACACGTAATTCGCGCGTCCGCCCGTCGGCGACCGTCGGAACTGGATTGACGACGATATCGAAATTCCGGTGAAAGGCCTCGACCATCCCCTGTTCGTCTGCCATCAGGCACTCCTCATTCATGCTCAAAGGGTAACGCTTTGCGTGAAACCAGTTCCACAGGGTCCAACAAGGGAATCTCTTTCTCAGACGACACGCCAAGCTCCTTGAACCGGCGAGCGGCCGGCAAGATCCTCGTTTCCAGCGACCCGACTGCCTTGTTGTAGGCCAGGACGCTCTTCCCGAGGGCTTGCCCGACGTCGTTCAAATGCTCGGTCAGCACGGCCATCCGCTCGTAGAGATCCTTTCCCAACCGCCCGGCCTCCTCGGCATGTTCGGTCATGCGTTCCTGCCGCCAGCCGTAAGCGACCGCCCGCAACAACGCCATGAGCGTCGTGGGAGTGGCGAGGACCACGCTTCGGAGAAACCCGTCCTCAATGAGTCGCGGATCATGTTCGAGCGCAGCGCCGAGAAATTGTTCGCCTGGCAGGAACAACACGACAAACTCCGGCGCCTGGGCGAATTGGTTCCAGTAGGCTTTCACGCTCAACTCGTCCATGCGCGACCGCACTTGAGCGGCATGACGGCGCATACCCTCCAAGCGCAGCTCCTCGGTCGGGGCTTCATGCGCGTCTAGATAGCCTGCCAACACCGTCTTGGCATCCACGATGATCTGCCGGCCACCCGGCAATTGCACCACCATGTCGGGACGAAGCCGGCTGCCGTCGACCGTAATCGATTCCTGCTCGAAGAAATCGCAATGCGCCACCATGCCGGACAACTCGGCCACACGCTTGAGCGTGATCTCGCCCCATTGGCCGCGGACGGCCGGGGCACGGAGCGCTTTCACGAGGTTGCCAGTTTCCGATTGCAGCTTCTGCTGCGACTCGGCTAACAACTTGAGGTGTTGATCGAGACCTCCATAAGCCGCTTGCCTGGATTGCTCCAGCTGCCGGAGCTGATCGTCGTAACGGTGCAACGAATCTTGCAGAGGCTGGACCAGACTATCGATTGCCTGTTGCCGTTGCGCGAGATCGCCCTTGGCCTCGGCCTGCAAGGTTTCAAACGAGCTGCGAGCAAGGTTGAGAAAGGCTTCGTTGTTCTGTTTGAGGGCTTCGCCGGAGAGGGCCTGGAACGTCTCGGCCAGCTCCTGTCGGGCCTGGCTCAGCAGCGTCTTTTGTTCGTTGAGATGGAGCGCCGCCTCAGCTGCCCTGGTCTCCGCCACCGCACGGGCGCGAGAGGCCTCGGAAAGATCCTGTCTGACACGATCGAGATCGAGACGATCTTGTTCTGCCTGCCGGCGCAATTCGTCCGCCAAGGCCTCGGCCCGCTGTGCCCGTTCACCAATGGCCAGCAACTGTGCCTGCAGACTTCCACGTATACGGGACGCAATCCAGAACCCGGCGATCAAGGCACCGAGAATCCCGCCAACGAGAATCCCCAGGCCAAATGCTGTGCCATCAATCATGGGTGACCATCCACATCATTGCTGCCGACCCATATTATTGAACCAAGCTGTTGGGTGTTGCTGAGAGGAAGAATTTTCTGAAGGGTACGTAAACACTGATCAAAGGTCAAGGTCGCACCGCTAGGGATGTTCGGCCCTACGGCGTCTCCTCATGCTCTCGACCCTGAATGACAATTTCACCTCGCTCTGCATCCAGACTGATACAATCGCCCTCTTTCAGTCTGGCAAGAATGCCCGGCACATTCGCAATCGCCGGCAATCCGTATTCCCGGGCAATGATGGCCCCATGCGACAGGGTCCCGCCCATTTCGGCGATCAGACCCGCTACTACGCCGAACAAGGGCGCCATGCCTGGATCGATCACCGACACCACAAGAATGTCGCCCCGCCTAACGCGGCTCCAGTCCTCCATCGATCGGACAAGACGAACCGGTCCCACGACCCTTCCTCCGCTGATGGGCATGCCACGAAGAGTCCCCGTCGATGCCACGGTCGAAACCGTATCCGAGCCGCTGAGCGCCGCGCGCCAATCCTTAATCGTATCCGGCACACTCAACTTCGCGAATCGGTCGCGCTCAGCCCGTCGAGTCTCAATCAGCCCTTGCCAATCGCGCGAACCCCCGGCTAACAGATCTGCTCGTTCATCGACGGTAATAAAGAATACATCTTCCCGTGACGAGAGCAGCCCCTGCTCAACCAAACAGTCGCCAAGACGCAAGAGTAAACTCCGTGCCGCAGCCGAGTAATACATCAGATGGTGCCGGTTCGCCTCGCGCAGGGCAAAGAACCGGCAGAGTCGGCGATACCACCAGGAAAAGATCGCCCACCGATGGAGACGCCATCCACACCTGGCACGAATTTCAGCCAGCGCTCGTGCTCGTACCTCTGCTTGTCGCTGAAGAATGTCGGCTGGGGTCACCGCGGTTGGAGCCAACAATTGTGTGCGCAATATCGCCAGCAGCAATTCCGGTCGATCGGCAAACCGTGGCGACATAACGTCCGACTCGCCGACCCCGCGATGACCATAGTCTTCGAGGTACCGGTCGAAGGCACGAAGCACGTCGGTCCCCTGAAGCCGGCGATGGACGTCAACCGGGTTCCACTCCACTGCGGTAAACAAGGGCATCACAGCGGGATCGCGCCGAATGGTCTCCGCGATTTCCGCCATGCGGACAATCTGGTGCGCGCTGATCACTGCCGACTGACCCTGCAATGCCCCATTCAGCAAGGCTCTCCAGTCTTCGCCTAACCAGCGAGGCAGCACTACACCTAACGCCTGCAAACATTGCGACACCCCTCCCGCAATACCAAAGGTCGACTCATGCTCATCCAGCCATTGCCCGATAGCATCGAGGCGCAGGGAAACCTCGTCGGCTGTGAGCGCACGAAGACGATCGGGATGGTGCTCTGCTGCCATCGCTTTCATATCGGCGAACCAGGCTGGTCCATAACGCTCAGCCTTTCTCATCTCCCCCATCATCACCAGGCCGGCACGGACAAACGCCAGCCACCCCAGCGGACAAGCCTCCGGCACCCTCGCAAGGCTTTCGCCTCCCATCTGCTCCGCCAACAAGGAGGGATCTCCGCGCAGTTGTCCAACGAAGGAATGGAACAGCGTCATATTGATATAGGGCCGTCCCTGGAACGTGCGGACCGATGATATCCCTTCTGGAATCAGGCAGCCCAGGCGACGATAACGTGAGATAATGTAACGCTCCATGAAGAGCTCGAGAAACGACAGGCCGAGCGGGCTCGGCAGCTCCGGCAGGGTTTCCTTAAAGTTGGCGCGGGACCATTCGCAGTCATCGTTGGTCAGTTGCGGAAGCCTGATCAACCCCGAGATGGGACGTGCTTGGAGTAGCCAGAGCCCTTGATCATCGTAGAGCCATTCGAGGTCCACCGGATGACCGAATGACTGTTCGATTTGTTTAGCCCTGCGGGCTAATTCAAATACTTGGTCGTCCGACAATATGCCGCTGTCTGCATCAGCATCCGACAGCGGCACGTCGCAAATGCCTTGTTCGGTCACCCGCAAGGCCTGACTCTGTCGCGTGATTGTCTTTTCACAAATCTGTAGGGGCTGACCCGTCTCTGCCATCTCAACCACATAGTAGTCTGGTGTGGCACGTCCATCGACGAGCGCTGCCGCAAGCCCCGCGACCGCATTGATCGCCACCTGAGTCGCTCGTCCTGTGAGGGGATGGATGGAGTAGGCCACGCCGGCTGCACAGGCGTCGAGCATCGGTTGAATCACGACGGCCATCGCAGGAGGCGCACCGCTCAATCCAGACCGCTCATGATAATTCAACACCCGGTCATCCCAGATCGAGAGCCACAGATCCTTCACCGCGGAGCCGATCTCCCTCGGTCGGATGCCAAGGCGCGTGCGGTAGACTCCGGCAAAACTGGCATGAGCGCCGTCCTCGTTCGTTGCCGACGACCTGACGGCCCAGAGTCCAGACGATGTGAGATGAATACCTCGCACCTGTTCGGCGATCTGGTCCGTCAGTTCAGCGATGTCGAAGTCCTGAATGATGGTGTGACAATGGGACAGGATTCGCCGGCGTTCGGCCCCGGAGGCATGCAGGGCTGCCTGCCACTGTATCGCTGGAGAAAAACCCGGCACGCGAAACGCGTGAGCATAGGCCTCCGTCGTCACGCAGAATCCCGAGGGAACCGCGAATCCTCCGGCGATGAGTCGAGCCAGGCCTGCAGCTTTCCCCCCGACAAGAGAGGGTTCAGTGCAGGCGGCCAAGGGAAGGAGAAGCGGGTGATCCATTGGAACGGATACTACCTAGAGCAGGAGGAGCAGGTAAAGGTCATTCACATTCGTGCCGGTGGGACCGGTGACGATGAGCTGATTGAGTGTCTTCAAGGCCGGGTAAATATTATGCCGTTTCAACGCACCCTCAAGATCGACCTTGAGACGGTGGGCCCGATCAACCGTATCGCCATCGACAACCGCTCCAGCCGCATCGGTCGGGCCGTCTGTACCATCGGTGCCGATCGCGGCCACCCACACCTTGGCCAGACCGGCAATCTCTAGAGCTGCGGCAGCGGCAAATTCCTGCGCTCGGCCGCCTGTGCCCTTACCAGTCACGGTCACAGTCGTTTCACCACCGGCCACGACACAGCAAGGCCGCTGAAGCGGTTTCCCCTCGCAGATCATCTCTCTCGCCATCGCGCCAAACCGTCTCCCCGCCTCACTGGCCTCGCCAGTGACCGTTGCTGCCGGCACGAAGGTTCGTAGACCTGCCTCCCTGGCTGCGCGGGTAACCGCCGCCACGGCCGCTGCGTTATTCCCGACGAGATGATGCTGGACACGACGAAAGAGAGAGGAACCGGGCTTCGGAGTTTCGACCTCGAGTCCCTGACAGCCCCGCGTAAGATACTGACGCACTCGTTGAGGAGTCACCGTCCAGATGCGATAGCGCTTCAAAATTGCGACAGCATCCCGATAGGTCGTCGGGTCTGGAACTGTCGGCCCCGACGCAATGGAGCTGAGATCGTCCCCCAACACATCGGACAGGATCAGCGTCGCCACGGTAGCCTGTGTCAACTCGGCAAGCCGTCCTCCCTTGATGCGCGAGAGATGTTTTCGAACGGTGTTCATCTCTTGGATGGTGGCGCCGCATCGCAACAGCTTCGTAGTGGTCTGTTGCTTATCGGCCAACGTGACCCCTGCCACTGGCGCCGGTAGCAGGCTCGACGCCCCACCGGACAGGAGCACGATCAAGAGATCGTGCCGATCAAGTTCTGCTGCCATGGTACAGAGGCGGGCAGCCGCTCGCATACCGGACCGATCGGGAACCGGGTGTCCCGCTTCGGCGACAACGATCCGATTCGTTGGCACCCCATGGCCGTATTTCACCACCACAAGCCCACTGTGTATTCGACGCCCTAGTTTCCGCTCCACTGCCCGAGCCATCGGGGCCGTGGCTTTCCCGGCGCCGACCACCACGACCCGCTTATAGCAGTTCAGATCGTACCGGCGTCGGCCAATGATCAACTCGTCACCCTGTCTGGAGATGGCACGCCCGACCGCCGCCTGGGCATCGACTGCCTTCAGTCCTTGAGTGATGAGTTTCTTGAGTAGTGGCCGGATGGGAGAGGAAGGAATCTGCATGACACTGGCGACAAGCTAGAAGGGGGTAAAGATTATGTCCGTCCGCATGATGCTCAAAAAGTTCGTCCAGCAAGGCCGCAGCGAGTGAAGAGCCGAGGCGTACCCTCTGGGTACGTTGAGGCTCAGAACGATGCGAGAACGAAGCTGGCGGACTTTTTCAGCATCATGCGCGTTAGGGAGTTTTGTCCTGCTTGAAGCAACGGCTCGGACAAGTCTGCCGCGGGACTCTCATCTGATACGTGCCCTTTGGCAGCACATCCTTCTTGAATTCCGGGTTCAGCATCTTGAGTTCCAAGAAGTAGGTTCCGTACTCCTCGGCAATCGAGGTGAGGGCTCGCTGAGCATCCTTCA
>VFKF01000391.1 GCA_009885705.1 Nitrospira sp.
GCCGACACCAGCCGGTCGATCGCGACGGTGACGCAGTGACTCGCCTCGTGTGATGGCCCCTTGCCGCCGGCCCAGATATCGGGCGGCTGCTCCACTTCACAGACGTTCTGGCAAAACCTGGTAATGGACTGCTTCCAGTAGGTCGGCTCCGCGGCTTCGTCGAGAAAATGCTCCCGATCCTTCGTAAAGGGCGCATCGAACTGCTTGGCCCTCATCTGCCACATCTGCTCCATCGCGTTCTGCCGTTCCTGGGTAAACTCAAGTCCCCTGGCTTTTTCGTTCAACGCGGCAAAGAGTCCCCCAATCACCCGTTCGACATGCGACTCGGGAAAGGCGCCGACACAGGCTTGCACGACGAGATATTTATGGAAAATAAAGACCTCGGCGCTGATACGGGCCTCGGTGGCCGAGGGATCGTAGGCCCGCGCCAGCTCTTTCATTGCATCACCTGAGGCACTCTCAAGGCTCGCACCCAGCAACCCTGCTAGTTGACGCCCTAGACCCATGTAATCCACCGGAGTCGCTGCATGTGTCATGATCGATCGTCTCTTTCCGTGAGCCAAACTCACGCCGAGCGTAATCGAGGCAAGGAGAAATTGCCAGAAAATAGTCAGACGAATCCGAGAGAAACTATTCTTGCTCCCCACCCGCTCGATCCGTCCTTGAACCCCTGCAGCCGGGTTGTTACCATGCCGCTTCTTCTTTTCCTCTCAACCGGTCTATGGCACAGATCCGACAGCCACCAGCTCCGTCCCGCGATCTCATCGTCGAAGGCGCGCGCCAAAACAACCTCAAGAACATCTCGCTCCGTATCCCCCACAACCAGGTCACGGCCATCACGGGCGTCTCAGGATCTGGGAAGTCCTCTCTCGCCTTCGACACCCTGTTCGCCGAAGGCCAATGGCGCTATGTGGAATCGCTCTCTATTTATGCCCGCATGTTTCTCGATAAGGTCAACCGGCCCGATGTCGACCGGATCATCAACGTCCGGCCCGCCATTGCCATCGAACAGAAGAACCCCATCCGCACCGCCCGCTCGACGGTCGGGACCACGACAGAAATTGCCGACCTCTTGCGCCTCCTGTTCGCCAAAGTGGGTCATCCGGTCTGCCCCGATTGTTCTATCGACGCACGCAGCTTTCATCCTGGCAGCGTCGTCGACGACCTCCTAAGTCATTGCACCGGCACACGAGCCATGATCCTCTTTCCGGTCAAAGCACCGGCGCCAAAGCAGGATCAGGCCTTTCTCCAATCGCTGTTGCTGCGCGGCTTTACCAGAGTGCAATGCGGCAAGGCCATTCTCGACCTCCACGAAACACTGGGCCTTCCCACAGTTAAGCCGGACCATCTGTATGTAATCCTCGACCGGCTCGTGATCCGGGAAGACAACCGATCCCGCCTCGTCGAAGCGATTGAAACCGCCTTTCGCGAAGGCGAGGGCCAATGCCGCGTGGAGGTCATCGACCAGGGCCCCCGCACCTACAGCACGGACTTTCGCTGCCAACAATGTGGCAGAACATTCGAACCGGTTCGGCCTGTTCTCTTTTCCTTTAATCATCCGCTCGGCGCCTGTCCGGAGTGCAAAGGGTTCGGCAATATTCTCCGGTACGATCCCGATCTCGTCATTCCCGACCACAGCAAGTCGCTGGCC
>VFKF01000157.1 GCA_009885705.1 Nitrospira sp.
TCTCCTATTCGGAGGTCGAAGGGCGAGCGAAGACACAAGGCATTGCCGAGCCTGGCACCGTCGAAGTCGTCCATATCCTCTTGCGAGAAGCAGGCATCACGCAGATCACGGTCCCGGCAAACTTTCCCTTCGGCCATGCCGTCAAGTTCCAGTCGTTGGGGTATCAGCTGCATCCCAAGCGGGACCCGTTTTACGAACAACGTGTCGTGAAGACCGCCGAAGAAGTGCGCTATATCGAAGCGGCCCAGCGCGCGACCGAGCAGGCGGTTGCAGCAGCCCACGATCTGTTGCGCCAGGCGTCGATCAACAACGATCAGCTCTGGCACGAAGGTGTGCCGCTGACGTCGGAACGTGTGAAAAAACTGATCAATGTGGCATTGATGGAGTGCGATTGCGTGGCTCAACATACCATCGTGGCCGGAGGGGAGCAGGCCTGCGACCCGCACAACGAAGGCAGCGGTCCGTTGCCCGCTCACCGCAGCATTATCTTCGACGTATTTCCCCGTTCGGCCTCCAACCGGTATTTCGCCGACATGTCCAGGACGGTCGTACGAGGGACTCCGAGCCCAGAACTGAAGCGACTCTACCAGACGGTCCTGGATGCGCAGGAAGAAGCCATCACCAAAATCAAAGACGGGGCAGACGGGAAGCGCATTCATCAAGGGATCTGTGCCAGATTTGAAAAAGCCGGGTACCAGACCGGCCTGGTGAATGGCCGGATGCAGGGCTACTTCCACGGCACCGGCCATGGCGTCGGTCTCGATATCCATGAAGCGCCTCGCATCAGCCGGACCGGATCGTTGCTCCAAGAAGGTCACGTCGTGACCGTCGAGCCAGGCCTCTACTATCCAGGCCTCGGCGCCGTCCGCATCGAAGATATGGTGCTCGTCACAAAAGACGGTTGCCGCAACCTGACGAACTTCCCGAAGATTTTCGAACTGGGCTGAGCCGAAGCAGTGACGAGTGATCAGTGACGAGTGATCAGTGATGGGTGATGAGTGGTGAAGCCATCCGGTTCGGTGCTTGTCCCTATGTAAATACTACCGATCACTCATGACTCATCACTGATCACGCTTCCTATGCGCCTGACCTTCACGATCCAGCGATTCAACCCCGAAGTCGATTCCACGTCCCATCCTCAAGAGTTCCGTCTCGATGTCGGTCGTGGCATGACGGTGCTCGATGCGCTCATTCGCATCAAAAACGAGTGCGATGGGAGCCTGGCCCTTCGGTATTCCTGCCGCTCTGCGATTTGTGGTTCCTGTTCGATGACGATCAACGGGAGCGAGAAACTCGCTTGCCGGACGTCTCTTCGCAAAGAACTCGACCGGCATGGGCACATCGTCGTGGCACCGCTCCGCAACTTGCCGGTGATCAAGGACTTGGTCGTGGATATGGCTCCGTTCTGGGAGAAGATCCGCGATGTGCAGCCCTGGCTTTCGCCAGGCAGGCCCTGGCGCGAGGGCCGGTCTGTTCAAATGGAGGCGCGGGACCATCTTCATCCGGAATTCAACAATGTCGATGCCTGTATCATGTGTGGCGCCTGCGTCGCGGCCTGTACCGTGTATGAAGTGTCGAAAGGATTTGCCGGTCCCGCAGCTCTGGCGAAGGCCGATCGCTTTCTCTCTGACCCACGCGAAGCCCCGTCGGCGACGCGCGCCAGGCTGTCGGCTCTTCAACGTGAAGATGGAATCTGGGACTGTACGCGCTGCAACTTCTGCGTCGAAGTCTGTCCGAAAGATGTCAAACCGATGGAAGCGATCATCCGGTTGCGACGGGCTTCGCTTGAACGAGGCATGGCCACGACCGGCGGAGCCCGTCATATTCTCGGGTTTACCGAGCTGGTCGAACAGCAAGGGCGGTTGAACGAAGCGATCATGCCGCTGAAAGTGGTCGGGTTCGCGCCGCGTGCGGTCTGGCGCATCCTGCCTCTGGGCCTCAAGATGTTCTTCAAAGGGAAAGTGCCCAATCCTCTCGGACATGCGATCCCCGGACTCAGCCACCTCCAGGCGCTCATTCGGCGAGTGCGACGTGCGACATCTCCAGTCTAATCTCGATGGCTTGGACCATTCGCTGGCTTGAACACATTGCCATGGCCGATGCAGCTTTCGAAGTCGACGCGTCGTCGGCCGAGGAAGTTGTTCGCGGTGCAACACAAGCCCTCATTGAAAGTTTAGCAAATCCTGTTACCGTGTCGGGCGGATGGGAACGGTCTATCGAACGGACCGATGGGGACATCTCGGCTCTGTTGTTCGATTGGTTGTCGGAGATTGTCTATTGGAAAGATGCCGCAGGGGTAGTCTTCCGGGAGGCCCCGCTCACGTTGGCTCAGGCGGGAGACCTCTGGTTGTTGCGAGCACGGTTGATCGGCGCGCCAGTGGATTACCAGACACAAGAGCTTCATGCCGATGTGAAGGGGGTCACGAAACATCTGTACCATGTGAGTCAGGACGCGGGGCAGTGGAAGGCATTGGTGGTGTTGGATGTATGAAAAAGTGATGGGTGAGCGGTGATGAGTGATGAGTTGAGAGTGAATACGGACATGAACGTGAATCGGATTTCCGATGAGATCTGGGAAATCCCCATGTCTGAAAAGTCCGGCATGTTGGTGCCTGCCAGGATTTACGCCACCAGGAACATTCTGCAATCCATAAATAGCGGGGTGTTCGATCAGGTGACCAATGTCGCTTGTCTGCCCGGCATCAGACGGTATGCGCTCTGTATGCCGGATGGGCATTGGGGATATGGATTCCCGATCGGGGGTGTCGCAGCGTTCGATGCGCAGGAGGGCATCATTTCTCCCGGCGGCGTCGGCTACGATATCAACTGCGGCATGCGGCTGATTCGAACAGATTTGACGTTGGCGGACGTGCAGCCGCATTTGGAACGGCTCATGACCGAACTCTTTCGAAAAGTCCCGGCCGGCGTCGGGGCGAGCGGATTCGTTCGGCTGTCGCGGGAGGAGTTCGGTCGCGTGATGACTCATGGGGCCAAGTGGTGTGTGGAGCGGGGATACGGGTGGCATCGGGATCTCATCCGCATGGAAGAGGGCGGCTGCATCGAGGGAGTTGATGCGTCGGTCGTGACCGACCATGCCATTCAACGAGGCATCAATCAGCTGGGGACCTTGGGATCGGGCAATCATTACCTCGAAGTTCAGGTGGTCTCGAACGATCGGATATTCGATCTCGCCACGGCTGCGGCGCTCGGCATCACCGGCCACGAGCAGATAGTCGTGATGGTGCATTGTGGGTCACGCGGGTTCGGCCATCAGGTGGCGAGCGACTATCTGAAGGTATTTGAAAAGTCCATGCGTCGGTATGGCATCACGGTGAAGGATCAACAGCTGGCCTGCGCGCCCTTTCGGTCTCCCGAGGGGCAGGAGTATTTTTCCGCGATGAACTGTGCCGCCAATACCGCGTTTGCCAACCGTCAGGTCATCACCCATCAGATTCGCGAAGTCTTTGCGACGGTCTTTGGCCAGTCCGCCGAGGCCCTGGGCATGGAGCTGGTGTATGACGTGGCGCATAACATTGCCAAGGTCGAACGGTATCCGGAAGGGGAGCTCGTGGTGCATCGCAAAGGCGCGACCAGAGCCTTCGGGCCGGGGAGTCCGGAGTTGCCAGAAGTCTTTCGACAGACAGGCCAGCCGGTCATCTGTGGCGGATCAATGGAGACCGGCTCCTATCTGCTGGTGGGGACGGATCACGCGGTGCGCGACACGTTCGGCTCGACGATGCATGGAGCCGGAAGAACCATGTCTCGCGCGCAGGCAAAGCGAATGGTTCGCGGTGGGGAGCTGCAGGAACAGATGCAACAGCGCGGTATCCTGGTCAAGGCCGTGTCGATGTCGGGCCTCGCGGAGGAGGCAGGCTTTGCCTACAAAGACATTTCTGAAGTGGTGGAGTCGGTCGATCGGGCGGGAATCACAAAAAAGGTGGCGGAATTAAGACCGATTGGCAATATAAAGGGGTAACTGCAGAAGGAGATTGCATGGATAAGCGGCAGCATCCCCGGTTCCCCGCCAGGTTTCACAGTTCCTTCACGTCTGTCGCGGTGGTCAGTGGAGAGGGCGACGTGATCGATCTTTCGCAGCGAGGCTGCTGCGTGGTCTGCAAGACCGCTGTGCATTCTGGAGGCACGATCACGCTCCGTGTCCATGTCCTGCCGGATGAGCCGTCGATCACCATTCGGGAAGCGGTCGTGCGGTGGACGCGCGAGGGTCGATTCGGAGTCGAATTCGTGTCCTTAATCCCTGAAGAATGGGCTCGTTTGCAGCATGCCGTGACGCAGTTGGAACTACACCCCTACCAGCGACCGACTGACGAGACATCCGACGTGGCGTAAGGGCCCTCGATCCTGCGCTGGCCGGTCGTCAGACCCATCGAGATTCACGGCGCCTGGCATTAGCCGTTTCGACGAAATCCATAGAGCAAGGTGATGTTGATCCGCCGGCAGAGATACTCGTCCTTGAAGGCGATCTCGTCCGTTTCGTGGAAGAGGTCCGAGTTGAAGACGATGGCGCGATTGGTGCGATAGGGGACCTTCACTGTCTGCGCGCCCACCTGCTTGAGCCAGGCGAGAATCTTCGGTTTATTCTGGTCGCTGTTATATTCCTGAAAATTCCAGTCTCGTGGCGCTTCTTTGTCGTACACGACCAACCCGCCCGTCTCCTGATTGAGGTTAGCCTCGTCTGGCGTAATCCAGAAATTCACATTGACCGCAGCGGCGTCGGCATGGATGTTGAGCCCGCGTCTGGTGCTGTCATGTTTGAAGGCCCAGGCCTGGGTGAGCCGGTGCTGCTTGAAGATGCGGGGAAACTTCAGCCTCAGCTCTTCGGCAATTTGGAGGAGCAGGGGCGAGGCGAATCCATCGCCCAGAAACGCCCCGATATAGCCATTCTCGTAATCCTTCTTCCAGACGGTGGACTCCCAACTAAAACGGCGCAGGGCTTCCAGTGCTTCGTGATTCAGCAGGCCGTCGATATAGGTGATTTCCGGTTGCTGCGCCAGATAGCGGGATTCCACGGCCTCGACGTTCAAGTCAGGATGGAGTGCGCCATCCGGGAGATGCGGATTCGGAGCGCGATACAAGAGCCGATTATACGAGGCCGCAACCGGTGCGAGCCTCTGTGGGGCGATGGGAATTCGATTGCCCATATCGGGGCGGAGGCGCAATTCGCTGTCGAGCTGTTGGAGTGCCTGGAAGTAGGGACGATGCTCGTCATGCAGGAGCTGTCGCTCGAACAGATATTGAATTTGTTCGAGATCGTGTTTGATACGTGATCGATAGACGAAGGAGTCAGTCACGGGCTTGGCATGATCATGTTTGGCCGTTGCCGCGCGTTGGAGGCAATCGACGGCCTTCTCATGTTCTCCAGCCCAGGACCTGGCGATGCCGAGATTGTAGCGGGCCTTCAAATAGCCAGGCATGATCGTGAGCGCCTGTGTGAATGATGCAATAGCCTCGTCCAGCGATCCGGCTTCCATCAAGGCCAAGCCCAGATTATTGAGCGCTTCGACATGGGTCGGCTTCACGTGAATGGCCTGACGATAGGAGGCGAGCGCCCGTTCTATCTCGCCCTGTTCCTTGAAGGCGGCGCCGAGGTTGTTATGGGTGTCGGCATGGGACGGATTGACGGTCAAAGCTTGTTGGTATGCCTGAATGGATTCAGGGAGCGCACCGCTGTCTTTAAGCACATTACCCAGGTTGATCCAGGCTTCAAGATGTCGTGGGTTCAACGTGACAGCCTGCCGGTAGGCGCGGATCGCTTCGTCAGGACGAGCTGCCTTCTGGGCCACGACGCCAAGGTTAAATGAATAAAGTGGCGAAGCAGGGGCCTGTTCGATAGCGCGGGAGATGGTGGTGATGGCCTCGTCGAATTGATTGAGCCGGTAGAGCAAGAGGCCGAGATGGTGTAAGGCGTCCGGATGGTTCGGGGCTAAGTCGAGGGCCCGCCGATAGGCGCCTTCTGCCTCCTGGAGTCGGCCTCCTTGCAGATGCGCGGTGCCTTCGTTCAGCAAGGCGCGGATGGCCGAGGCATCCGGCGCTCGACCGACATGGGCCCGTGGGGTCTCTTGGGGACGGCCTTTGACTGGTTTCATGATGAGGCTGGTCCTGTGCTCTTCAGGGTCTGATGCAGTGAGGGTATACGAATATCGAAGCAATGGTCAAAGGGAGGGTGCCCGCAGAATGCGGGGGAAGGCTGTCCTCCTAGGATGTACTCAATCTGGTTCCGTTGGCTCAAACAACAACCAGATCAACCAGAGAGATGAGAGAGATCAGTGTGATAGCCTCATCTCAGTACTCTCGGATCTAGTATCGATTCCCGCTGTTCTAGCCTGATGCCAGGACAGAGGGCGTCTGGCCGATGGTGCGTTAGGGCATCAGCCCTGGATTGTCTTTGTCTCTGCGATAGGCTATGAGTGAGTAACCTCTGTCACCACCGTCAACCATGCGTTCTTTTCCTCAATGAGAGATGCTGCACGATCCATGTTCCACGGATATCTGGAATAGGGGGCAATATTGATAATCGACCCTACACCAGACAGTGAGATCCTCCTGCTTTTCGACAACCAGCGAGCGGTGGTGTCGCCCTGGGGTGCGTCATTGCGGCGGTACTTTCTGGTGGAAGCTGACGGTGGCGAGACCGACATTCTTTGGGGCTATTCGGGCGGTGGGAACAAGAAGGGCGGTCAGGGAGATGTTTTAATTCCATTTCCCGGTCGCGTTGCTGAGGGATGCTACTCCTTCGACGGACAGGTGTTGCAACTCGATAGGAACGACAAAGAAGGGCCGAATGCGATCCACGGATTCGTCCGGACCCTGCCGTGGAAGACGACCCGGGCTGAATTGGGCTGCGCCTCCTTTGAAATCTGCCTTGATGCTGAGTCCTATGGCCGTCGAGGCTACCCTTTTTCACTCAACATTCGTGTCACCTATACGTTGAATCGTCAGGGTTTGTCTTGTGCGTTTGCCGTGCAGAACGTGGGGCATCAGGCGGCGCCGGTCGGGGTGGGATTTCATCCCTATTTTACCGTCGACACCGCGCTGATCGATGAGGCCGAAGTCAGAATTCCTGGGGCAGGATATCTGGAATTTAATGAACGGCTCGCACCGACCGGCACCATCGTTTCTGCGGCGGGAACAGAATGGGATTTTCGGGACTATTGCCAGATCGGCGATCGTCGGTTCAATCACTGTTATGTCCATCTCGAACGCGATGCGGCTGGAATGGCGACAGCCTCCCTGCGTCATCACGGAAGCGGCCGGGCCATCGACATCGTGATGGATCGCTCGTTTTCGGCTGTCGTGGTCTATACCGGCGATGCCATTACCGAGGCTCCGCGGCGCGCCTGTGCCATCGAACCGATGACCTGCGCCACGGATGCCTTCAATCACCCCGAGTGGGGCTTGACGCGTCTGCTTCCGCAGGAAACCTTCTCTGGCCAGTACAGGATCGAGCATCGGCGTTATTCGGCAGGTTTGTGATAGGATGCGCCAAACAGGGCTCATTCCTCCCCCCTTTTTTTCTTTTCCAAACTGGGGTAGTCTCCTGAGACCCTGTAACGACCGAGGAAGAACTCTATGAAGACTGCACAATGTCCCATCGGTGTCACTCTGCTTGTTGTGGGATCCCTGCTCCTGCTCGTCGGCTGTGCCGCTCCTTCGACCGCACCGTCCGGCAGTCATGGCAAACAGTTCACGACCATGTGGGAGGAGATTTACGGACGGCTCAAGCCGGAAATCGACAGCGGCAATATTTCCGTCGAACGTGGTGAGGTCACCTTGGCGAGTCCTTCTGCCGCGACCGACCAGGCGGGGGCCAACTCCGATGGCGCAGGGCTGCCCGCATCTGCCGCAGCCGTCGGTACGGCCGCACCAGGAGCGGCATCGCGTGAGTTTATCCGCATTCGATTGACCGATCGTGTGCTCTTCGACTCGGGCGACGATCAGATCAAAACTGACGGGGTGAATGTGCTGAGCAGGCTTGGCCGTATTTTAGCCGGAGAAAAGGGGCTTGAAATCGTCATCCAGGGCTATACGGACAATGCGGCTATCCGCGAGCGCCTCCGCTCAAAATTTTCCGACAATATGGCGTTGTCTCAGGCCAGAGCGGCGAACGCCTCGCAGATACTCCGGAGCAACGGTGTGGCCCCTGAGAGCCTGCGGTTGGAGTGGTTTGGCGAGAGCCGTCCCATCAGCAGTAACGACTCCGAGGAGGGGCGACGGCGAAACCGGCGTGTCGAAATCATGATTACCCCGAAGTAGCGGTATGGGGCAGAGACCTGAGCAGTGGCGTTTATCCTGGGTCTGTGTTCTTGGTGCCTCTGTGATGGCGGGACTGTCCTGCTCCTCCCTCGTCGATGCGCAAGACAAGAGGCTCCTTGTCGCGCAACCAGCCGCTCCGCTGAATACCCAGACGATACCGGATTTGACATCGTCGTGGCTTCGCAAGGGGCAGGCGTTGAGGGCCAGTGGCTATCTCCGCGCCGGGATCGAGGCAATTCGCCGGGCCATCGCGCTCCAGCCCCGGCATGCAGAGGCCCATTACCTCTTGGGGGTGGCCCTCGAAGAGGCATACGATGTGGATGGGGCCCTCGCAGAATTCGAAACGGTCGCTGAACTTGCCCCGAACCATCTCAACGGTCAATTTCGGTTGGGAGTCCTGTATGGGCAACGCGGCGAACACGACGGCGCCATTCGTGCGTTGAGTGCGGTGTTACGATCCAACCCTGAGCACCTGCTCGCTCGTTTCAATATCGCATTAGCGTTTCGCAAGACGGGTGATGACCAGTGGGCCAAGCGTCACCTGGAACTCGTTGTGAAACAGAACCCTCGCCATAGCGGCGCGCACACCAGTCTGGGCAATATTTATTATGCCAGTGGAGATATCGCGCAGGCCATCGCGGAGTACCGCGTCGCATTAGACAGCGAACCAGGCTATGTACGGGCCCGTCGAAACCTGGCTGTGGCGCTCAAATAACAAGGCGACCTGCTTGGAGCCATTGCCGAGTATCGATCCGCGATCGGGTTGCAGACCGCGGACCCGTCGTTGCATATCGAGTATGCCGATACCCTCCTTGCGAGCGGGGAAAAGGCCGCTGCGGCTACTGCCTATCGGGAGGGGCTGACCCTCTTACCTCAGACCCGCGATCAGTCGGATCTTCGCAGCCGGATCACACTTCAACTGCAGCAACTCACACCGTAACGAGATGTCGTGGGGCTCCTGCCGGCATGGCCGAGGATCTTACGAGGGTGGAGCGGCGGGAACGATACGGAACCGCACTTCATCCACCAGGGTATCGGCGGTCGTCCGTTCTCCCGTGAATAACCCACAGTGGTAGAGGCCCGCGGTCCATCCTGTTTTTGGCGGGGGCAACATGAAATAGCCGGACTGGTCGTTCATGGTCGTCATGACACGGTCTTGCGTGAGGGCGCGTTGAGTTTCCGTCATCTCGGATGTTTCTGCCACACAGCGTGCGGTGAGAGGCACGGCATCGAATGAAGCCGAGACCAGCCCAAACACCAGGTAGATGTCTTGTTGTGTGGTGGGAAAGCTATCGCCAGGGCTCAGCGGAATAAATTCATGCGCGCCGGTGGGAAAATCGTCCCGCACGATTTTCCCGGCCGGGATGACGAAGCGAAACCAACTGAAGTCGGCGTCTCTCCCCATGAGCGACGCCCCAGTGTCCAGCGGTTGTTGCGGTTGAAATCGTGCGGCGGCTCTCGCATAGAGTTCTTCCTCCGGAGAGAGGGTGGAAGGTGCAGGCTCCACCGAGGCGACGCGGTCTGCAGCCTCGTGATCTGCCAGCTTGGCCAGCTCAGGAACATGGGGCCGCACCTTCTCGAGCCATCGGGCGATTTTTTTCTTGTCGAGTACACGTGTGTCTGCTGGGAGCTGTACGTTCTTGTTGGCCTGTTCAAACTCGATGGCTGCGTCGTAGAGAGTCTGAAAATGGACGAACGCGTTTTCCCACTCTTCCAGCTCCACGAGACATTGGCCCATGCGAAAGACCGTATCCACATAATCTTCTTCGCTGGGGTCCAGATTGGAGACCTTCCCAAAGACCGCCAGCGCATCTTTGCACCGGCCAAGCTGCATCAGGGTCAGTCCGAGTTGATGATTGGCCAAGGGGTCGTTGGGATTCAGGGTGAGCAGCCTTCGATAGATCGGTTCTGCCTCCTGAAATTGACCTATCGAGAAGAGTCTCCAGGCCTCTGCGCGAATCGAAGCCCATTCCTTGCGCTGGGCGCCGGTCATGTCTTTGGTGAGCACCGGGTCGAAACGGCGGCCTCGATCGATGGAGGTGCCATGGATTTGCGAGAGCAGATTCCTGGCCGGGAGTTCCAGCGGAGAACCGGGAGGGACCTTGTGCAGCACATACTGCACGTCCGCCTCTGCGCCGTCATAGTCCAATACGTCAAATCGCGCGCGGGCCAACGTCAATCGCCAGCCGAGCATATCGGGAACAAGTGCCACGGCTTTCTGATACGATTCGAGCGATTGCTCCAGGCGATCCAGCTTCCGGAGCTCTTGTGCCAGCCGCAAATGGACCAAAGGATTCAGCGCATCGATTGCTGCAATACGTGTTAATTCGGCGATAGACTCTTCACTGTGTCCCGACCGCGTCAAGACGCTCCACTTGGCCCATCGGACATCCATTGCGGTCGGTGCCTTGGCGAGGACGGTGTCATAGGCTTCAACCGCTTCCTGTGGGCCCCGCGATGTGGCGAGGATATCGCCGCGTAATGTTTGGAGCGTGAGTGCGGCAGGATGTTCGTGAATGCCCCGGTCGAGGATCTCGAGCGCCGCGCTCGTTGTGCCACCCTCCCATACTGTTTTGGCCCGTTCGGCGATGTCTGCTTCCAACTGAGCCGGTGGATCCTGTGCGACTGCCTGGAGCGTCATCATGACTGTCAGCCAAAGCGGTATCAGGAGGAGGAGTGGATAGGTATAGGACTGTGTTCGACCTGGTATCTTGTGCATCGGAGCAGGCAACATTCGATTCATATGCAGGGGGATTCTCTCTTCAGAATGTACTATATCAAGAACCGATGTGACGGTGAAATACGTCCTGCCACACAATATAACGCGTTGGTTGTTTGGTGAGAGACAGGGTTGGTGCGTATGATTCGTGTGGGTTACGATATGCGCTTGCGAGGCTGCAGATGGCCACAAGCGTGAACGTGAATATAAGGATCAGCTGCTGAGGTGCGATTAGCTATGCCTATAGCGTTCTCGACATTGTTTCGCCTGTGAGATCAACCGGATTGACCAAATGGACGGAATAGGCCAGATCGCCGCAGTGGTTTCTGCGTGGCGCTAGACGTATCAGGCACGTTCAGGCTACCACACGTGAGGACCGGCCGGTCCTGGCAAGAACTGGTGGATGGATTTCAATAATCGTTCCGCGGCAAAGGGTTTTTGCACATATTCCGTCGCGCCAAGATTCGCGGCCTGGGTCATCGTTTCCGTCTGTGTGTCGGCGGTCAGAAGAATGACCGGAATCCACTGCCATTCCGGCGTCGTTCTGACGACCCGCAAGAGTTCCAGCCCTGTTATCGACGGGAGCATGATGTCGAGCAGCAGCAAGTCCGGTGGCTGCGTCGTCGAGATGAACTGCTGTGCCAACTGTCCGTCGCGGAGATGTGTGACGTGATACCCTTCTCGCTCAAGAATAAACCGCAA
>VFKF01000370.1 GCA_009885705.1 Nitrospira sp.
CACGGAACTTGACCACACGCTTGGCCGGAATCTTGATCGGCTCGCCGGTCTGCGGGTTCCGACCCATGCGGGCCTTGCGATTCGCCAACACCAGTTTCCCGATCCCAGGAATCACGAAAATGTTCTTCGCTTCCTTGTAGGCCAAGGCGGCAAAATCGTCCATGAGCTGGACGGACGCTTTCTTGGTCAGCCCGGTCTTCTGGGCCATATGTTCAGCAATCTGCGACTTGGTCATTGATTTAGCCATGCAACCAACCTCCTTAAAAAAACAAGATGGTGAACAACAACAAACTCGCCCCTATCTTGACCCCACTCAGACTCGATACACATTCGTAAACAAACAGTCGTGATATGCGCTGCAATGAAAACCAGCGGGAGTCTATCCAAGCGCTCGGAAGCTGTCAACCGGAAAAACACAGGCCAGGCGTAGGGAAACGCCTTCACCGCCTCTTGCAGTTTCAAGACCAGCCAGCGTAAAGTGCAAAACTGGATAGCATTGACGTCTCAATATTCCCCGCACCTTCGGAGTTGCTAGCATGGCAAAAGAACTACCTATTCTGCCTTCGACGGTCCAACCGGCGGACGAAGCACAGGCGGAGTCGTTCCAGTATTCCCGAGTATTTTGTCAAAAAGAAAACTCTCCCCCCCTTCGCCTGCTCATGGAATTTCTCAAGTCCCGAGGTCAGACGCCGATTGCGCCGCCGGACATGGACGACACCATGCTGGATGAATGGGCCTGGGTCCAAGTGACGCTCGGATACGATCGCGACCGCAAGCCGATTCAAGTCCTCTGCGTCAGGGATCGAGGCACCTATCAAGACGTCTTCGACAAAGAGAAAGCGCAGTTCCTGGACCTCGTCTCCGCTCACGATGATATCGAGGCAGGCCTCGTACGCGAATACATCGAGCGCGCGCGATTCATCCTCACCACTCGATTTGTTCAAAACGACATCACCGATGAAGGCTATGACTTCAACGGGTGGATTTTAGAGTTCTACCAAGAGCAATGTAACGGCATCGTCCAGATCGATAACCAAGGCTTTTACTCCCCCAAAGGCGACCTGATCCTCGATCTCTCCGTTAAAGTGGAATAAGCCGCCGTGGCAGGTCCAACTCCGCCCAACCCTGCTCCTCTGTACCGACACACGGCCCATTGGTTCGACCGGGCCACTGCCGCCCTGCTCGGTGAAGTGCCCTGCCAACTCGGCTGCACCAATTGTTGCATCGGTCCATTTCCCATTACTCTCCTCGACGTCCAAACCATCCAACAGGGACTGCCCAGCCTCTCGAAGGATCAGCGCCTGCGTATCGAGCAGCGGGCCATCGAACAGACTGCCGCAATGGAGGCCGCCTTCCCACAACTGACCCAAAGCGAGCTGCTCGACAATTGGTCCGACCTTGAAATCGACCGACTGGTCACAGAGTTTCACCACTATCCCTGTCCGGCTCTCGAGCCGGACGGTCGTTGTGGCATCTATCAATACCGCCCCCTGATTTGCCGATCCATGGGCATCCCGACAGAAAGTCGCGGCCTAGCCCATGGCGCCTGCGAAGTCCAAACATTCATCCCGATTGTGCGACTCCCCTCCTCATTCCGAGAGGAAGAGAATCGCTTGCTGCAGGAGGAAACCCTCGCATTGGAGGCCCTTCGTCTCACGACAGGATCAGCAGGGGAAGAAGTGCTCCTGCCCTACGGGTTCTTAGCCGGACATCGACAAGAAGGTTCGTAAGACTACTGCTAGACAGAGGATAAAACCCTGTGCTAATGTCTCAAACCTTGGTTGCGGGAGCGCCTGTAGCTCAGCTGGATAGAGCATCAGCCTCCGGAGCTGAGGGCCACAGGTTCAAATCCTGTCAGGCGCACCAGCAAACAGGCAAGGGATAGTCGCCGCACATAGATATCCGCCACGTACATACCCGGTGGGCCGTTAGCTCAGTTGGTAGAGCAGCTGACTCTTAATCAGCGGGCCGTAGGTTCAACCCCTA
Source organism: Nitrospira sp. (assembly GCA_009885705.1). GTDB lineage: Bacteria > Nitrospirota > Nitrospiria > Nitrospirales > Nitrospiraceae > Palsa-1315. The sequence goes on from VFKF01000370.1 coordinate 1,987, forward strand.
CACGGCCCACCAAATACTTCAACCACTTACATCCGCTTCGATCATCGGTCAGAGTGCCGATCCTGCCGCCTGTGCTAAATTTGTGCTTTTTGTGCTAGCCACACGATACCGCTCGAGTATTTCCACGCCCTCGCGAAGGCTCTCCGGATAGTGGTGAGCATAGCGCTGGGTCATGATCGGCGACTTGTGCCCTAAAAGGCATTGAACCTTGTAGAGATCAATCCCTGATTGCACAAGTCTCGTGGCAAAGGTATGCCTGAGATCATGAAAGTGAAAATTCTCGATACGGACCAACTTCATCGCTCCACGGAACGCGCGGCGGAGATGGCTGTCGTCAAGCAGGGTGAACGTTTCACTCGGAAACACGTAGTCACTCTTGACCGACCGCACCTTGGCTTTGCTCTTCAGGACATCCAGCACGAGATGGTTGATCGGGATGGTTCGCCGTTCCCCGTTCTTTGACCGAAAGACGGTCACAGTTTTTCGGAATAGATCGACTCCCTCCCACGTCAACGCTCGAATTTCTCCCATCCGCATGCCTGTATTCAGTGCGAACAGGATAATGTCCTTGAGCCAGGGCCTTGCAGCCTGGAGAAGATGCTCTTCCTCTCCCGTGCTCAACCATCGATCCCGCCTATTTCTCTCTTTTTCCATGGAGAC
>VFKF01000195.1 GCA_009885705.1 Nitrospira sp.
ATCCCTGCTATTCTGAAACTCGAAACCAGAAACATGAAACTAGAAACCTGACGCCATCAATGGCGCGCCGTCCGCCGTATGAATCATGACCCCGTTCCGGCCGCAACCCTTCGCTTCGTAGAGTGCGGCATCGGCCGCAGCCATCCATTCGAGCACTGTACCGATTGTTTTATCCGGGATCTGTGCAATGCCCACGCTAACCGTGATCTTCACCGATCCTCCATCCACGTCAAATGCATGATGTTCGATCTGATCCCGCAGCCGTTCTGCGAGCACCGAGGCGCGGGTGAGATCGGTGTGGGGCAGCACAATCCCGAACTCTTCGCCTCCGTACCGGCCCACTGAATCGGTATCCCGCACGGCTTCCTGCATAACCGTCGCAATCCCCTGCAAGACCCGATCGCCTCCCACATGCCCGAACAGATCGTTCACCTGCTTGAAGTGATCCACGTCGACTAAGATCAGACAGGCGGAGGCACGATAGCGCATGCCGGCTTTGAGTTCTCGCGTGAGGACTTCTTCGAGTGCCCGCCGGTTCAAGAGTCTCGTTAAACCATCGCGCGAGGCCAATTCCTGCATTTGGTGATGGATGGCGGCATTGTGAAGTGCCAGCGACAGCGACGTGCCGACCATGGACAATAATTGGAGCTCGGATTCCGAGAAGGCGCCCTGCTGCCGTTCGACATACAAGAGCCCCTGGCTGTTCGGCGAGAAAGTCAGCGGAATGCTCATCTGTGCAGACTGTTCAGTTGCCGGCAGACCGCTCGACCATCGACGCACCTGTGCATGGATCTGAGAAACCGGTGCAGCCTGAGCGTTGAATCGGCTGAGGAGATGCGCGCGCACTCGTTGTTCTTGAACCTCGTGGGCCGCCGTTCGAGACCATGTCCAGACACGATGGGGATCGGGCCGGCCGAGTCCGATGACATCCACCGGGACGAGCCCGGCTAGGCCGTTGAACAGGGACCGTGCAATGGACTCGCTATTCAAGGGGCCCGCCAACGCTTGCGTCAGGTGATTGAGCAGCGACAGCTTGATATTCCATTGCCGAAGGACATCACGCTCACCCGCCAAGGAGGCGTTCACCTCCGCGAGTTGCACTGAGAGATCGCGTACGGCCTGAAACGCCTGACGATTGATGAGCCCCTTCTGCAGGGCATCCAGGACACGCGTTGCGGACGAGGGAGCCGTCAGATAATCGAATGCGCCATCCCGCAGGCATCGCGCCACCCGTTCGGCGCCGAGGTCCGGCCCCACCAAAATCACACAAGCATCGCTCTGCACAGCGGCCAATCGATTCAGCAGCTCAAAAACCGGCTCAGGCGAAGCGGTCACTTCGCAAAAAATCGCATCGGGAGATGTGGATTCGATGGCGGCGAGAAGCGCCGCCGGTCCGGGGAATCGGCAGACACGATTTCCCGATGCTTCGAGACGTGTCCAGACTGCTTTGCGCTGAAAGGCGGCATGGCCCGCAACGAACAGGCAAGGCCGTCGATCCTCTTCCGTGGGGGACATGATGTCGCGATCGGAAATGGGATCAGCCTGGTCTGAACTTACCTGCCTGCTCATATCGGACGCTCCTTGTCCTGTTGATGAAATCCTCCCGATGGCTGATCCGTTCGGGATGGCTCTTTCTGTGCTCTCGCTTCCGGCGAGATCGACACACGATCCTCTGCCTCGACAACGTCCTTGTCTTCGTGAGACGACTGGCTCGTCGACACCTGTAAGATTCTCTGATAGGTGCGAACCAGGTTATGGATCTGACTGAATTCAATGCCCATCATCGCTCCTGAATCGTTCGTCGCCTTGGGCTTCTGGCTTAGAGTTTCGAATTTCGAGTTACACGTTTCTGGTTACTCGTGACGAACTATCAACTAGCAACACGAAACGCGAGACGTGGCGCGTGAAGCATGAAAGAGAGATACACTTCACAGCCCCTGGCGCCCATTCGCTCACCCTCGCGCGCTGAGAAACTCCACGGAGTCCGGCATCCCGGACGCGGCGTACCCGTTCACGGCTCGGCCACCGGTCCTCATATGCGCCAAGGTATCCTGTGTCCGGCCGATCCACTGGTGAATCTGCTCGCGATTCTGCTCGGCATGAACCAAGGCCTGCCGCATGGCATCGGCCAAACTATTCCACGCCTGATCTTCGCCCGGTAACATGGGCCGCACCGCGAGTTGCGCCGACACCTGCGCCAACCGAATCAGCGACTGATCGATCGCCTGTACCGATGCTTCCAAACCGTCCAGGTCTTGACTGGCTATCGAGGCCTGGCTCTGTTCCAATTGCGACACAAACGCGCGGTATTGAGCTTCGAGACTTTGTAACGAAATCATCATGTCCTCATCGTGGTGCCGTAGGTTGCTGAACATACATCGAGTTTCTAGTTGCGAGTTTCAGGTTTCGAGTTTCGGATCGGAGACATTCGCAACAAGAAACTCGAAACTCGAAACTTGAGACTCAAAACTTCCCATCGCATCAGGCCTTCAGTGCCAGCCGCGGCGCATTATCGGCCTGCTGATAGGCCGAGAGACCTGCCGGCATCGCGGGAGGAGGCACTGCACCGGTTCCCGCATCGATAATCGTCTTCACTTGAACGACCACCTGCCGCCATGAGCTATTCAGATCGGTCAACATGGTACGAACCCGTTCCAGCGGTTGTGCCTGTTTCGCCAGATGTCCCCTGACCAGCTCCTCGTGCATATGGAGGTAGAGCCTGTCCAGGTTCCGCGCGATCTCGCTCCCCTCTTCGAGATTGAGCGACTTGCGCAGCTCGCCGATGATGGCCAAGGCTCGATAGAGGGCAATACCGGAAGCCAGCGTATTCTGCTTTTCGATCTCCTGTATGGCCTGCCCGATCCGATAAATCGCGCCCTCATACAAAAGCACAATGATTTGGGCCGGATCGGCCTGGGTCACATTGCCGGCCATGTACATCGCAATGGCATTGGGATTGTTCGATACGCTCACAAGTATCCTCCATCACAATTTCGAACGGTTCTCATCGCCCCCCGATTTTGGGCAGCTTATCGAGTTGGGTCGTCAAATAATTACTGGTCGCTTTAAATTTGCTGAGCAGCGACTCCAATCGAACCAGTTGGTCGCGGAATCGCTCCCCTTCTTGATCGACACGGGCATTAAACTTTTCGATGTCCTTCTTCAACCGATCTACGGTGCCTTGCAGCCCCTTCGACTTCGACGTCAGGATGCCGACGGTCGGATCGGTATAGGTGGCCAGAGATGAGACGAGCTGGTCTCCGACGCCCCGCGTGACGTCAATGGTACCGAAGAGCCCGGTCGCCGTGCTTTCCGTACTGATCGACAGACCGTCTTCCCCGAACCCTGAGTTACTTTTCAGCACATTCCCACGGCCTTTTGCCGAATGGTCGTTAATCGTGCCCGCAATATCGGCCCCCTGCGCCGTTCGTCCGACCGAGCCGATTCCGGTTTGTGTGACGCCTGCCTGGTTGGACACGACCGTAAAGCGGACGTCTGCTCCATAATCTTTCGACGTGATTTTGAGCCGTCCTCCGTCATTGGAAGCCGATAGGCCTGCACGATTCGTTGCAAATGCGCTGTTCAAGGTGCTGACGATATCGTTGATTCTCTGGCCTGCGGTCAGCGAGACGGTGAAGGATGTCGTCGTTGGAGTCACCGCGCTATAGTCTCCGCTATAGCTGAAACTCAAGGCTTCGGCGCTCGTCAATCCAGTCGAAGAGAGGTCCTGAAGCGTCACATCCGTGGAGCCCCCAAGAATGGCTTTCTGAGGCGCCGTCGTAATGTTCAACCCATACCGCCCGGCTGACGTCGTGGCACTCAGGCCGACAAAGGTTACGGCGCTATTACTAGGGGTGCCAATGCCGAGAAACAGCCTCCGTACACCCACCGGGTCGGAACTAATAGCCGTGGACAATGCGCCTTCATCCACCGAGAGCACACCGGTCTTGCTATTCGACGTAATCCCGATCTGAGACAGATTGGCCTTCCCTGTGGTGAGGCCTGGAATCTGGCCACTGATAATATCCTTCAATTTCTTTTGAATCGCACGCAGGGTCGGATCTCCGAGCAAGGCACTGGGCTGAGTGCTATTGGCATTGAAATTGAGCTGCACATTGAGAAAGGTATTGAATTCGTTATAGGCCGACACAAAGTTCTTGATCTTTTCCGTAGCGCCAGCCGCGCTCGTCGAAACCGAGAGGATCACACCGTTGGTGGCATCAGCTTGCAGCAAATTCAAAGTCACACCTTGAATAATGTCCGTCACGATATTGCTCGATTTGGTATAGGTCGTGCCGTCTATAACCACTACGGCATCTTGCCCGGCTTGAAGTGTCGGCGCGAATACATCCACCGAAAAACGATCGCCTGCGACTAACGTACCCGTGGCCCCGAAATCAATCTGGACGCCTTCGTTCGTGGTCCCTGAACCGTCGATCGCAGTAGCAGCCGTAGATGCCGTAATCCCGCCTCCGGAGGTGTTGGTGCCGGCTGTCGCACTATAGGCTACGCCCCCGTACCCCAAGTAGGTCAGCCCCCCATCGATCGAATACTTATACGTGGCGGCACCAGGCGCCCCTCCGGCTACGGCCTGAATGAGAAAGGTCTTGTTCGTCGAACCCGTATAGTTATTGCCGGCATTCGAGGTAATCGTGCCGGCAAAACTATTCCCGGTAAAGGCATAAGCGGACTCGACCTTCTTGTTCGTGAAATCCAACGTCGTATCGTTATTCGTAATGGTGACGCTGTTCGAGGAACCATTCTCATTAGTCGCAAGAATGAGCCGATAGGGGTTGGAGCCGGTTCCGTCGTTGATGATAGAGGCGGTCACACTGCCGCCCTTCGCGTTGATTGCGTCTCGTAGAGACTGCAACGTCGTACTGGCGGACACCGCCACGGTATATTCCGTTCCAGCCGTCCCGACCTTGAACTTGAAGGTCCCGTCGGTGCTCGCCACGGACGACGCGTTCTGGTCGACGAATCCATTGGCTGCCAGCTTGCCCGCTTGGGCTAATTGCTTGACCGCGATGGAATAGCTCCCCATGGTTGCCGTGCTGTTGGCTGTCGCCGTCAGGAGCGAGGCGCCCGCCGTCGTCTTCCCGACCGCCACGGTATTCACATTGAAATTTGCCGGATTGTTGACGGAACTGGCTACGGCCAACAGCGTGGAGAGCTTCGTGCTCACGCTCGCCACCGCGGTGATTTCTTTCTGGTAGCCAGCTTGCCTGGTCTTCAAGAGCTCAACGGGACGCCGCTGGGCTTCTTGCACTTGCTGGATGAGTTGTTCGTAATTGATCCCAGAAGATAGGCCGGATGAGGTAATACCCATATGTCTGCTCCCCTCTCCCTATCTTTATCGGCAGGGAGCGACGAAACTTGAGGGATTACAGGGGGGGGGAAGAGCGTATGGCTTATAGCTGATAGCGTATAGCACGGACAAAGACCACCCGGAACCTGTCGTTGAGGCCTCCTATCGGCCATACGCCATATGCTATAGGCTCTTTTTTCACTTCCGGAAGGATGCTCAACCGGTTCGTCGGCAAGACCGCGAAGCTAACGATGAACGTGGAAGGATGAACGATGGACAGACGAAGTCCCGACCCTCACGTCCAACACTCACCGTTCATCGTTTCCAGACTAGCGGACATGTCCGCATCCTGATTACACCACCCGATCAATCCTCGGCCCGAGCAGGCTTCTGATCACATCCGACGCGGCATGCATCTCTTTGGCTGGAATTTCTCGAATCACCGCTCTGGTTTCAGGATCAACGATGAAGGCCGTAATTTCCTGCGTCTTGGTGTTCACACGAAACTGGAAGTCGTACGTCGCCAACGCAACGACCGGCGCCTGTTTCGCGACAGGCTGGGTCTTCGCTTCTGGGACATTGGCGCGCTCGATCGGACGAGGCTGAATCGCGCCAGGAACAGTTCCATCAATTTTTTCAACCATGGTTAAACCTCATGGTACAGAAGAACGGAGGCGCGGACCTCGTGGCCCGCGCCTCCTCTTTTTGTAGCGAACTACTTCAGGAGCTGTAACGCGATCTGCGAGGTGCTGTTCGCCTGCGACAGAATCGCCGTACCGGCCTGCACCAGGATCTGGTTTCGCGTGAATTGCGCCGTTTCGTAGGCGAAGTCCGCGTCCTTGATCCGGGCTGCCGCTGCTTCCTGATTCTCAGCGGACACCGTCAGGGCCTGTGTCGTCAACTCCAGCCGGCTCGTCAAAGCTCCGACATCGGACCGCACCTTGCTGACCTGCGCAAGGGCCGCGTCGAGAGACAGAATCGCCGTATTGGCGCCGTCTTGCGTCGTAATGTCCAACACGGCTAACGAATTAGTGAGATTCGTCGTATAGGGCACGCCCGTAGTGGCCGCGCCGATATCCGTGGTCCTCCCAGAGAACGTGACGTCGGCTTGCGATGTCAACCTGACCGCACCCCGGTACAGGTTGGCTCCTGCGCTGGCCGCGGTGATCGTGGTCGCATTCGCGCTCCCCGAAAAGACGGAGATATTCCTCCCGTCCGCAGCCGACAAGATTAATGCCCCGGCAGTGCTCACGCTTGCAGTCACCCCTGTGGACGCCGTCTTGGCGTTGATCGCTGCCCGCAACACTCCGGTGCTGTCACTGGCGAGGATGTTCGCCGTTGCATCGATCGCAAAGCCGTTGATGTAGAGTTCATTGGCCGCGAGCGTTCCGGCAATCACACCGGTCGCTTGGGAGAATACGTTCGGAACGGCTACTGCTGCCACCCCTGTCTTGCCCCTGACGTTGTTAATAGCCGCCGCCTTCGAAATTGCGCCGGACTGTCCGTTGTAGTTACTGACCTCGCTGGTCGCGTTGCCGGACCCGACCACCTGGCTCGCCAACCCGATTTGGCTGAGCTGCGACCCGAGCGACGTAGCCGCACTTAGAGCGAGTTTAATGTCCGTTCCCTTGGTGGCAACCAGCGCGTATGTAGACCCATCGACATTCTGCCGTGCGGTCACATTCGTGATCCCGGCCGCGTTGATTTTGTCCACTAAGGCCGAGACGAATGAACTGTTCGTCAAATAGGCCTGGCTGTCTCCGACGAAGTTCGAGGCGCCGTCGTTGTTGGCCAAGCTCGTGATGGCTGTCCCATTGATGTACAGGGCCGAGCTTCCGGCCGCCAATCCCAGAGCGACATTCAAACTGCCGATGGCACCAGCGGCATTACCCGTGGTATCGACGATCGACGCAGTGGCTGTCGCAAGACCTGAGCCGGTACTGACCGTACCATCACCCAAACGGAGCGTACCTCCGCTGGCGTTATAAAACAGCTCCAACACCGATACCTGGTCATCGGTCGCGGCCGTCCCACCAGTTAACTGGCCGTTGATATTAAATTCACCGGCCGTGACGTTGCCGTAGCCACTCTGTTGGCTCCCACCAAGCGAACCGATCCCATCGTCGATGTTCACAGAGAAGGCCGCAAACTTTCCGAGCTGGGCTGCGCGGACATCGCCCAACGAGAAGGAAATGGTCTGGTCGGCGTTAGCGCCGACCTGAATCTTGCCGGATGAAAACGAACCGTCCAACAAGGACGCACCGTTGAACTCCGTCGTACTGGCCAACCGATTCAACTCTGCGACGAGCAAACTGGATTCACCGCCCAAGGTCGCCCGATCCGAGGCAGTGTTCGTGTCGCTGGCTGCCTGCACGGCCAATTCACGCAACCGTCCAATGATGTTGGTCGCGACGTTAAACGCACCTTCCGCCGTGTTGACCAAGGACCCGGCATCGCCGGCATTCCGTACGGCCACGCGAAGACCGCGCGACTGCATGGTCAGCTTGGTCGCAATCGACAAGCCGGCTGCGTCGTCCGCTGAACGGTTAACGCGAAGACCGGATGACAGACGCTCCAACGACTTGGCTAACATGTCGTTGCTGTTGCCCAAATTCCGTTGCGCCGTTAAACTGGGGATGTTGGTATTGACTGTTAACGCCATTGGAAATTCCTCCGTGACAAATACAGAACTGGAACATTAAAACGCCGCAACATCCATGTCGTCGGCCTGATGTGTGTCATCTCATTGCACCGGGACCTTTTCGCGACTTGCCTCCTTTCCCTGTGTTCATGAGTTTGCATGGACTGTGTATCGGACAGAGTCCGGACGAACTTTAGAGGCGTACGGTCCTAGTGCAAAACAGTGCCGGTTGGTGCTGGTTTGTGCAGGTTGGTCGATCGGGGAAACGTGAAGCGTCCTCTGGCGAGTTGAATGTTTCTCGTTTCGAGTTTCTGGTTGTACGAATCGAGAGACTAGAAACAAGAAACCAGGAACTCGCAGCAGGCTGCTCAAAACGTGCGTCCAGCAAGGCCGCAGCCAAGTCAAAACCGGAAGCGTACCCTCAGGGGTACGTTGAGGATTTTGACGAGGGGAGAACGCAGCTGGCGGACGTTTTCAGCATCCTGCGAAGTTGAGGAGATTGGCGGCCAAGTACCGAGGAGAATCGAGTGCAGGATCGAAACTGTAGAACACCACCAGGGTCCGATGACTGTCGAGGTCGAGAAAGGCCGGATACCCGGCTTCGAATTCATGTTGATATTGATAGCCCTGAGGATCTTCGAGCAAGCGATGTTGAGTCCATGTTGCGCCGAAATCTTCGCTCAGGCTCATGCCGACGCCAGGCGTCGCAAGCCCTTGAGGATTACCCATATGGTTTCGGTAGCCGAGTAGCAGCAGGCCTGATTCCGTCAAATGGAGCGAGGGAGAGGTCCCCCACAGGGCCATCGGCTGAGGTGCTGACCAGCTCTGACCACCGTCCGAGGACAGACTTTTGAACAGTTGTCGCACATCCCGTCCCACTCCCTGCTGGCGCAGAACAGCCAGGATTGGCCCGTCAGGCAACTCCACCAACGTCGCTTCGTTGAAACCGGCACAATGCACGACTTCGTCTTGTGGGAATGGGATCCTCGTGTCAGGGTCGTACCCGATGGTGACATGTTCACCCCATGTCTGACCGGCGTCTCGCGAACGGATCAGGCCGGTCCGCCAAGGTTCATCGGATTGCCGCTTTCCCCAAATCGGGCAGAGAAGATCCCCGTTTTGCAGCTCGATAATTTTCCCATAGGCAAAGGGCTCGATCACGTCGGTAGGGATCGGGATTGCATCGGACCATGTGGCCCCATGGTCATGGGAACGCAATATCAATAGATCGGCTTCATGCTGATCCCACTTGCGCGTAATCTTGGTATCGCAGCAGGGATAGAGAATCGTACCATCCTTGAGCCTGGTCAGGCCCACCGAGAGGTTGATGCAGCCATCCGGCTTCTTGGAACGTACCAGAGAATCAGGATGCCCCCATGTCCCCCCCTCGTCCTGAGAACGAAGGAGAAACGCCTCTCCATCCGGCTGACAATCGAATTGGGTGCAAAAACTGACGAGCAAGTCCCCGTTCGCCGCACGAGTGAGGCCAGGAAACAAGGCCTCATGCTGCTGTCCTTTGTAGATGACAACCTTGTCGATAATCGAGGCGCGTTGTTCGTCCGGGAGTAGAGGTTCGAGTTTCATGGTAGCTACTCAGGTGTTTGGGCTGACGGCTGAAGTGTTCGGAACTTCGATCCCTAACCTTCAGCCTTCGGACTTCAGCCTATTCTCCTTCTTCATTGCGTCGTCGCCAGCGATACCTGTCGTTGGTACAGGACCGCAATCTGCAACATCAGATCTGTCCGATTGGGCACCAAGCGGAGCATGTTCTCGTAACAGAGTCCCGCTTCCATGTTGGCCCCACGTTTGAGATAGAGACGCGCCAGTTTTTCAAAGGCGTCGAGGTCGTCCTCTTCCAAGCGGCAGGCCTCTTGGAAGAATGTTTCGGCTTGTACCTCAGCCCCCTGTTCCAACGCCAAGTCCCCCATGGCCTTGTACAGATCGGCTCGTGAGGGATCGAGCGCCAGCGCCTGCTCCCAGGCTTCGACCGCGCCGTCTGCCTGCTCCAACTTCAGTCTGGCATGGCCCAGCTTCGCATAGCCTTCAGCGGTTGGCTGCGTCAAAACCGCTTGCGCCAACATGGAGACAGCCCGCTGATAATCTTTGGTGCGATAATAAAACCACCCGGCTTCTTCGAGGGACTCTGTTCGAACCTTCCCTGAAAATTCGGCCTTCAGCCGCTCACAACGTTCTGTCCAGGCTTGATGTTTGAGCTGAACCTCCTGACTGAGAGCACCCACTGCCCGATCGGACTTTTTAAACCGCCGGAGCCGCTCCAGAACCCGAAGGGCCTCCTCGATCAGATTGCTGGACAGGCACAGTCGGCCCAGCAACTTCAACGACGGCGCATGGTCAGGATCGCAGGTCAATGCCTGATAGAGTGCGTCCAGTGCTTCCCGTCTGTATTCAATATTGCTGTACGCCAGTGCACGACCATACCAATTCTCTGACGTGGCCTCCTGCCCGAGTGGATGCGCGTCCAATTCACGCGCCTGTTTCAGACGATGAATCAAACGATCTAAGCATGGCTTCAAAAATCCCACTGCCTTGCTCACACTGGGATAAAAGACCTCCGCCCGCACAACCTGCTGGACAATCTTCTCGTCCGTGCTTTCAATTTCATCGATCGTCGCTACGGCATGCTGCATCAGATATAATTCCAGCGCGTAGTTTTGCTCGCCCGTCAGATTCAGCACCCGCCCATGGCTGTCCATTTGCCGGGTCAACCGCTCAGCCTTCTCAGAGAGCTTGAAGAACTGCTCATCGTTCATCTCGCGCTTGTCGATCTTTTCCTTCAACTGACTCGTCACTCTGACAACCTCACGGCACTCCTTTTTGACCTGACCTAACTCCGCACTGATGAACTCCATGTCACGCAGCATCTCATCCGTTCGCACCGCTTCCACAGTTTTGCCTGCTTTCTGCAGCCGGCCCTTGATATCCAGCTTCGGCACGGAACAGTACTCATCAATGACATCCCGTAACCGCATGACCCTAGCCCCCTGCTTCTTCGCCCCGGCCTCAGTCGCATCAATAATGGTGGCCTGCGTTTCCTTGAAGGCCTTCTCAAAATGGTAAATGGCATGTTTAAAAGACGTCATGCTGCCGACCGGGTCACCGAAGATATCCTCAATGGTGTCCATCTCGTTGGTGTTGATCTCCCACAGCGAGAGGTCGCTGGCGTGAACTTGATTCTTGGGAAAGGCCAAGTCCTGCCCGATAAACACGATCGGGTCGCACCCCATATGCCGTGCAAGAAAAAACGACAGATGCGCGACCGTCGTGCCGGCTAAGAGCTCTCCTTTGTCCTCCACATACTGCATGAGCCATGCAGGAATACGGTTCGACACGCGCGAGGAGGTGAACTTAGGCCCATGGAACGCCTGAATACTCTCGTAATAGCCTCCAGGATGGTAGACGAGTGAAATGTCCGCATCGATCGGCACGTTTGAAAACTTCTGGAAGTTGACCCGATTGAAGTCGATCGTGGTCACGATGTCCGGCTTGATCCCCAGCGGCAACAACAGTCGCAGCGCTGTGTCGACCGCGATGATCACCGCCCGTCCCTCCAATTCACGAAGCAAGTGAACATTCTTCTCTAGTGAGGGGCCGGCAGACACAATAATGGCAGGACGCCCGGCAAAGAGATTCTTCAGACTTTTCACTCCAGCGGACCGTATAACCTCCGGCAGGTTCATCAGAATATTTTCCGTCATGAGCCGGCCAGCCTTGATGGTGGTGTTCCGGTTTAACACGATCGCCATCGACTCCTTCTGCGCAATCTCTGTCAGCCTCTCATAGGTTTCAGGATGGAGGTGAACGGAGGGGCCATACGAAATCACATCCACCTTGGCCGTCATGAACTTGGCCGCAAGTCTATAAATCCAGTTCGACAAATTTACTTCGGCGCCAACCAAGATTCGAATATAGTCCGACTCCAGTACAGTGGTGAGGTTCAGGTGCGTAAGCGCCGTTTTCAGCATGGCCGGGTCCGCTTCGCAGATGATCAGGGGATGTTTCTTTTCCAGTTTCTTTGCAAGTTCAACCGCCAGATAGCCCAGCCCGAAACCTAACAGGATCGAGGCATTCTCCGCTTTCATCTCCTGCTTTTCAGCCGAGCGGACGGCGCTGCCGACCGGGTCTTCGATATTGTGGAGCAGTATTTTTTCGCCGGATGGCAGCGTGACGCTCGCAGTCGGCAAACCCGGCTGCTGCGTCGGGAGCACCTCGATATGGCTGCAATCGAGATCGCTGCGCATGAGCGCTGCCAACTCAGGATCCCGAGACTCCATAATGGCAAGGTTCTGTTCGAAGAAGTTCATGGGGGTCCTTTCGGTAAAGCTATCGGACAACTCAGGTGTTCAGACTGAAGGCGACAGACACAGGCTGAAGGATTTTAGGCTAAAGGCCGAAGGTCGGAGTTCCGAACACTTCAGCCTGAATACCTTCCGCCTATCTACCTGCCTCATCACTGGCTACGCTGTCAGGGCCGCACGATGGGGGCTCGGACGCCGGACACGTTCAGGAAACACTTCTTGCAACATTTGGAGAATCGACCGGCGCCCCAGCGGCAGATCGCGCCGGGAGTCATACCCCGCCGTCGGCGCCGGTTGGGCGCCTTCATACGTGCGGCGCTTCAGGCCTCGATGGGGGATTTCGATGTGCGGCGGGATGATGAACATCTCGTCGACTTCCAACGCGATAGACGATTCGTCTTCCGTCATGAGGAGTTCGTACATCTTCTCACCAGGCCTGATCCCCACAATCTTTCGTTCGACGGCCGTGGGATCGATGCCCTGATCCGGCGAAAAATGCTGAATGACCGCCTCCGCCAGATCTCCCATGCGTAACACCGGCATCTTCAAGATGAAGATCTCCCCTCCGACCATGCGATTCATCGCCTTAAAGACCAGACTCACGGCTTGCGGAATCGACAAGAAGAATCGTGTCATATCCGGATCGGTAATCGTCACCGGCTGACCTTTGACGATCTGATCGATCCATGCCGGCACGACAGAACCCCGGGAACCCAAGACGTTGCCGAACCGGACGCAGGCGAACTTGGTCCCGCTGACACCGGCATAGTGGTGCGCGCTCGTAAATAGCTTTTCCGCCAGTAATTTGGTTGCGCCCATCACATTCATCGGATTCACAGCCTTGTCCGTGCTGATCGCAATGACCTGTTTCACTTTGTTCGTGATGGCGGCGTTGATGACGTTCTGCGCGCCGATGACGTTCGACTCGATGGCTTCGAAGGCGTTGAACTCACAGAGGGGCACATGTTTCATCGCGGCGACGTGAAAGATGACATCGG
>VFKF01000220.1 GCA_009885705.1 Nitrospira sp.
CTTAATTGAGGTTCGCCGATGGAACTGACTCCATTCTTCTTCGGTCTGTATAAGTTCGTCAAGTACGGTCTCTACCCGCTGACCTGGGTGGTGTTGCTCCTCGGCGCGGCAACGGTCCTGGCCCTTTTCCCGTTCTCGCCCACACGCCTACGATGGGTACGACGGCTCGTCGTTACATCCCTCCTCCTCCTCGTGACGATATCCAACCCGTTGGTCGCGGCCTCACTGATGGGCTCGCTTGAATCCTGGCACCAGCCCGCGCACCTCTTGCCGTCTGATCGTTTCGATGCCATCGTAGTGCTGGGAGGAGGCATCAACGAGAAGGGGTCGCTCCGACCGGCCGCTGAGCCCACGTCCTATTCCAGAAATCGCACGACCTGCGGCGTAGATCTGTTCCAACAGGGGCATGCTCCAATTGTCGTCCTGACAGGAGGAGATGCCAGAGTCTTCGGTACGGGGCCCAAAGAAGCGGTAGAAATGCAACGTTGGGCGGTCCGTCTCGGCGTTCCCGAATCGGCCACGATGATCGATACCGAAGCGCGAAACACTTATGAGAATGCGACGGGGACCAAACGGCTGATCGGACCTACCTCGATTCTGCTCGTCAGCTCAGCCGGCCATCTCCCGCGCGCTGTCCCGGTATTTACCAAGCAAGGCTTCCGCGTCACACCGGCTCCCTGCGACTATATCTCACAGAATCTCCCGCGAGAAAGCTGGGATGACATCGACCTCTTCGACTTCATGCCGAGCGACGTGGCGATACAACACAACAGAGAAGTGGTGACGGAGTTGGCAGGTATCGTGATTTATTGGCTGGCAGGAAAACTCTAACAGGACGCTGAAAAAGTCCGCCAGCAGCGTTCTCGCTTCACGAAGAGGCTCAACGTACCGACCCGTACGCCTCGCCTCTTCGCTCGCTGCGGCCTTGCTGGACGGCCTGTTTGAGCATCCTGCGCCGATGCGGTCTCCATCCCATACGGAGTATTTCGCTCATATTTTTCGCAGGCGCCTAATTTCCCCGCCACCTGCTAAGGGACTCATCAACGCGGGATCAACCGGTAAATGCCGCCTCCGTGATCCAACACATAGACCTCGCCTTCTTCGTCTTGCCCGAACGAAGAGATTCGAAACCCCGTCTTCAGCAATACCGTGGGGGACGCGTCCTTCCCCCCTTCGTCCGATTGCTTGAAGACAAACACTTCACCGCTACAGTAGTCGCCAAACAGATAGGCCCCGCGAAGCGCGGGCATCGCGAGACCACGATAGACATACCCGCCGATAATCGAGCAGCGGCCTCCCGCGC
>VFKF01000008.1 GCA_009885705.1 Nitrospira sp.
AGTCAACGCCGTGGGGCACAAGGTCGTCGATGACGAAGCCGTGGCCGAATTTCTCGCAACCATCCTGCTGGCGCGTTATTCTGCCAGGCTCACGGCTCGCTACGGCTTTACGACAGAGGGGCTGACGAGTTCGGACGTCATCGACGCCATCGCCAAAAAGCGCGGCTGCCTGCTGACCAGGAGCGGCGGCGGGCTGGACAGGGACAAGGCGGCGAGGATTCTCCTGTTGGACTACCGCAACGGCACATTGGGCCGCACCAGCCTTGAGACGCCGGAGCCATCGCCGGACGCGCCGCCCCAATAGCGACTGTGCGCCTGAAGACCGGCTCATTTCCTCTGATCTCTATCGTTCTCGTCTATTTCGTTGGACCAGGCAGCCTTGTTCGGCCAGATCCCCTGCTACGTACCGCAAAATGACGCAACAACCATTTTCTCGTTATAAGACATTTTTTTGCTTCCTCAGCCGATGCGAATCGCGTACAATGGTCCCGCTTCTTGCAAACCACGATTGAGTTCGAGGATGAAGATCAACGATGAGCTCTCTGTATGAATAGACTGTCGTGCGACTCCGTCGGTTCCCTCGATCAGGATGTGACCGCGAAACAGCTCCAATGGAAGGGTGCCATCCCCTTCCTCACCATCCACCTGATGTGCCTCTGGGTCATTCAGACCGGAGTCAGCGTGGAGTGGGTCGCGCTGGCCCTGGGAAGCTACTACCTGAGAATGGTCGCCATCACAGCAGGGTATCACCGCTATTTCTCGCACCGTTCCTACAAGACCAGCCGGGTCTTCCAGTTTCTCCTGGCCTTTTTGGCCATGACCTCTGCACAGAAAGGTGTGCTCTGGTGGGCCTCACACCATCGGCACCACCACAAACACTCGGACCGTGCAGAAGATCGCCATTCCCCGTTGCAACGAGGGTTCTGGTATTCCCATGTCGGATGGCTGTTGTCCAACGAATATGTCGAGACCGACTTCACGGTCGTGAGGGACTTGGCCAAATATCCTGAACTGCGTTTCCTCAACCGTTTTCACGTCATTCCGCCAACGTTGTACGCGCTGGCGATGTATGCGCTGTGGGGGGTCCCGGGACTGGTCTGGGGCTTCTTCGTGTCCACCACCGTCCTCTATCATTGCACCTTCTTCATCAATTCCCTGACGCACATCGTCGGCCGGGTTCGATACAACTCCCGCGACGGGAGCAAGAACAGTTTCATCCTGGCGGTGCTCTGCTGTGGGGAAGGCTGGCACAATAACCACCATTACTACCAATCGTCGGTCAATCAGGGCTGGTTATGGTGGGAAGTGGACTTCTCCTATTACGTCTTGAGGGTCCTCTCCTGGTTCGGGATCGTCTGGGACCTGCGAACGCCGCCGGCCCACATCAAAGCCGCCATCCTCGC
>VFKF01000371.1 GCA_009885705.1 Nitrospira sp.
TGCTGGAAACTTGCTGGCCGGTACTAGCAGAAAGCACGATAGTCTTGCCTTTGGCCAGAAGGGGGCTCTTCAGTTCAGTTACGATGGGTCGCATGCCTTGTGCAATCACCGAACGACCACCGGCACCAGAAAAACAGGAATCGAGCACGACCACCACCTCTTTAGCCGGCAGATCGGCAAGGTGTTGATACAAGCGACTCAGTGAATAGCCGGTCTTATCGATAAACGTGGGGTCGCCGTCATACGGCACAAGATAGCTTTCACCCGTCTTTGGATTTGGCGCTCCATGCCCCGAAAAATAAATGAACACCGATCCATCTTTCTCAACGTGATTCGGGAGCCAACTCTCCACGTATTTTTCCATATCATTACGGGTGGCGTTGGCGTTGAGCCGGACCACAACATTTTCTTCGGGGTATCCTAGGACCTTGACCAGATATTCCCCCATCAACTTGGCGTCATTTGCAGCGAAATCCGCCTTCGGTAGATTGTCTCGGTAGCTCTCAATACCGACCACCACAGCATAGGCATTTTTCTTCGCAGATGGTCGGGTAATACTCACCCTATCCACATCGCTTTGTAGGACTGAGGGCTTGGAGCCTCTCGCGGTGGCCTGCTGCGCTCCTTCGTTGGATGCGCCCCCCTCGCGCGTCTCTAACACTATGTCCGCATCGTTTGTCAATTTTGGTCTTTTCAACTCTGAGTCATTTGCATCAAGGCATCTAAACTGGACAACTGCTTTCGGGAAATTGCCGAAAATATAAGGAGGGCTGGACTCACTAGTATGGAGTACCTGCACCGACTTCCTTTGGTCTAAACAGTATTGGTTCGCCTCTCGAAATGCTTCACCTTTAAGGTCGCCTATACCGGAAAACCCTGTGGCCGCCTGGCGAGAGACCATGAATGTGTCTTGCGAGACGGGAACAACGCCTGTATTTACCGCGCATCCGGCCAAAACGATGATTGAACTAACAAGTATTCTTTTCATTAGTAAATGACTATAAAGCCGTAGAGGCTAGTTCGAACACAGACATTTAGAAGAGTACCCTTCCCACACCCGCTGTTACGCCGCCAAGCTAGGCCGTCCGTGGGAAGGTGTCAAGATAGACCGGGGACTGGGTTTTTCACGGTGTGAATTGTAGGCACCTGTAACAACGGAACAGTGCGTATTGGAGGGGTGATTTAATCAGACAAAACCCACACAAAAGTTTGTCTTGGCTTCCCTGTTTCTGGTCACGGTTTTGGTCACGGTTCGGTCACGGTTTTGGTCACGATTGCCAATGTGCCGCCATCGCCATTGATCGCATGGCTCAATGGCCTAATCGCCTGTATCCATGGGGGAAGCGTCGCTGTCTGTCATTCCTCTTCGCTCTCAGTATCAGAAGCACTAGGTGAGCCTTCGGATCCGGGGGTTGGGGGTTCAATTCCCTCCGGGCGCACCACATCTTCCAGTGAAGCCGCACTATAATTATCGAAGTATCAGAGGTTTGCGAGTGCCTTCCCGGTCTTTCTGAGCTGGTTATCCCCCACCAAAGCTGCATAGACTTCTCTGCTCCTCGGCAGTATCTTTACATCAAGAAGCGGGATCCATGGGGAGCAGAATATGGTGCTATGCTATAGAGGTGGTTGTGCCGAGTCTCTTCGTGGGAGCCTCGCAGGCCATAAGCACCGACAGGCTTGGACGAGGCATTGTCCCTGTTGTGGACGTTGGCTGACGAAGCAGGAGCCTGCAGCCCCATGGGCCTGTTCGTGCGGATGGTGGAGTGGATAGCGCATCGTCACCGAGAGGAAAGGTGTATCATGAACCATATAGTCCTCCATGACGTCCGGGCTAGTTTTTTTCTGATGGTGGGTTTGGCGATGCTGGCATTTATTTGTGCCGTGGCGGCGTTGAGCACGGTGATGCGTCCGGCTCGGTGGGCGGATCGTAAGTCGTCACAACTATAAGCGATTTTTACTCTGGCCCCTTCATTCATGTGCGGAATTGCGAACTGCCTGAGGTGCCGCCCTAATCCTCAAGAATTTTCTTCTCTCCCCATAACAGGCTGACATTTCAGGGGAAATACTCCCCGACTGCCTCTCAATCTCACTTTTTCATTCAGGTGCTATATTTGATTGGCAGAGGCTGAGTTGTGTTTCCGTGTCATTCCAACGATGGGGGAAGAATTATGGTCGGAAGTTCAATGAAAATGAGTACGGTAGTTGCTTTGGGGCTTGTCCTGTTTGTCAGTCAAGGCTGTAGCATGAAATGGTTGCAGTCCGATGGAGAGACGGGAGCAGGGGCGTCGCAAAACGGTTCGAATCAGGGTTTCCCCGGTATGTCTCAGGGTGGTTCAGGCGGAGGGCTCAGCGGTTTTTCTCAAAATCCCTCAGAAGAGCGATTGGGAAAGGGGGGCGATATTGCCTCGCTGTCCTCTAATGGGATGAGTGCCCGCCAGCGTGCGGAATTAACCAGAGAAGAAAAAGCGGCTATCGAAGCGGGCTTGCAGGACGTATTCTTTGGGTACGATCAATGGATGTTGTCAGATACTGGAATGGAAGCATTGAACCGCGACGCAGAGTGGTTGAAGGCCCATCCTGGTGCAGTGATGAAAGTCGAGGGGCATTGCGACGAACGGGGAACGGCTGATTACAACGTGGTGTTGGGAGATAAGCGAGCCAAGGCTGCGCGCAGCTATCTGGTGGAATCCGGTGTGAGCCCCAAGCAGGTAGCGATCGTGTCATACGGCAAGGAGCGTCCCTTCTGCTCGGATCCGGCCGAATCGTGTTATCAGCAGAACCGGCGTGGGCACGTACTCTTGAAAGTGAAGTAACCAAGCGGTTCACGATCTTCACGAAACCCCGGCGCCCCTGTAGGTGAGCCCGGGGTTTCGTGTTTGTGGTTGGATGAAGCAGGCATGGCACTGTTACGGCTCAGCCTGATTCACGTCCGAGGCCTCCTCAGCCTCGTATGACCAACGAGGAGCCTTATATGGAAAAACGACAACAGCCACGTTTTACCTCGCAGTTCAGAAGCACATTTTCTGGCGGACAACGAGAAGGCCAGGGCCGGACGTTGGACCTCTCCTCGGGCGGTTGTATGATCGAAACGGATGTGCCCGTTGTTATGGGGGCGTCGGTTGAGTGCCGTATTTATATCCCTGGGCTCGACTGGCCTTTGCGGATCGACGAAGCCCAGGTACGTTGGGTGAAGGCCAAGACATTTGGGATTCAGTTCACGAAGATTCAGCCCGATGAGGAGGCAAAGCTCAAGCAAGTCATTGCCAACCTCGACGCGGAGCGTGCGGCATAACTGTTCTCCCTCTCCTTTTCTGCGTAACACCCGAACAGGTCAATCGTGGTCCTTTGATCGCACGAACGAGGCTTCCTGCTGGCGTTCTCGGTCTGTTCGCGACCTCATCGCCTCCTATGGTATAAGGCCTTGGGGGAATCAGAAACAGCGTAGCCCTCGTGCCATACATTTTCAGGTCAGGGAGTGAGAGATTATACGATGGGACAATCATCACCGACAGAGACGGGATACGACATGGCCACCGTCGCCGGCGGTTGCTTTTGGTGCCTTGAAGCGGTCTATGACCAGATGAAGGGCGTGGTGTCCGTCGAGTCCGGTTACCTCGGCGGCCAGATGGATGATCCGACGTATGAAGCGGTTTGTAGCGGCATGACTGGACATGCGGAAGCCGTTCGTATCACGTTCGACCCCACCGTTGTCAGTTATCGCGAGTTGCTCGAAGTGTTTTTTGTCATCCACGATCCGACGACACTCAATCGCCAGGGGCATGATGTTGGTTCGCAATATCGATCGGCGATTTTCTATCATAGGCCCGAGCAGAAGCAGATCGCAGAGGATGTCATGGCGGCGATGACGAAAGAGGCAATTTATCCAGGGCCAATTGTAACGCAGGTCGAGCCAGCGGGGACGTGGTATGAGGCTGAGCCCTACCATCAGGAGTATTTTGCGAGAAATCCCTATCAGGGATACTGTGCCGCGATCGTCGCTCCCAAAGTCGTCAAGTTCCGCAAGCTGTTTGCCTCAAAACTCAA
>VFKF01000132.1 GCA_009885705.1 Nitrospira sp.
CGGGCGAGCGGTTTGCGGTGCGGAACAGCGGTGTCAGAGCGGTGGTTGAAGGAACAGGCGATCACGGCTGTGAGTATATGACCGGCGGGGTGGTCGTGGTGTTGGGTCGAACGGGACGAAACTTTGCGGCAGGCATGTCGGGCGGCGTGGCCTTCGTGCTGAACGAACTCGACAAGTTCCAATCCCGCTGCAATCTCGGCATGGTGGAATTAGAAAAGGTCACGACAGCAGAAGACAAGAAGACGCTGCATGAGATGATCACCGCTCACTTCATGCATACCGGCAGCCGGAACGCGAAGCGCATCCTCGATAGCTGGGAGGCCATGCTGCCGAAGTTCGAGAAGGTGATGCCGGTCGACTACAAGCGCGTCTTGGAAGAGCGAAAGAAGAAAGCGGCCTCGATTAAGTAAAGGGGCAGCGAGATACAGGGGTAAACGGGATAGCAGAGAGGATCGACTCTCTGTGTTTTGGTCGAAGGCTGATCGCTGATAATTGAGAGCTATAAGAAATGGGTGATCCAAAAGGTTTCATGAAATATGCCCGCGAGGGCCCCAAGCGGAAACCGGTCGAGCTGCGCGTGCTCGAGTGGAAGGAAATGTACGAGCCGCTCGCCGAGGAGAAGCTCAAGACGCAAGGCGCTCGTTGCATGGATTGCGGTGTGCCCTTCTGTCAGGGGTCGACCGGCTGTCCGGTCGTGAACTTGATTCCCGAATGGAACGATCTCGTCTATCGTGGCCGCTGGAAAGACGCGCTCAAGGCGCTGCATACCACGAATAATTTCCCTGAGTTCACCGGCCGCCTCTGCCCGGCGCCCTGTGAAGGGGCCTGCGTGCTCGGCATCAACGAGGATCCGGTCTCCATTCGGATTCTCGAGTGGAACATTATCGACCGTGGCTTCAATGAGGGCTACGTCGAACCGATTCTTCCCGTTGTGAAGACGGGCAAGACGGTGGCGATTGTCGGGTCGGGTCCGGCAGGCTTAGCCGCTGCGCAGCAGCTCGCGCGCGCCGGTCATAGTGTCACTCTCTTTGAGAAGTCCGATCGTATCGGCGGCCTGCTGCGCTACGGCATCCCAGATTTCAAAATGGAAAAGTGGGTCATCGACCGGCGCCTGGATCAGATGAAGGCCGAGGGAGTCGAGTTCAAGACCGGTGTGACGATCGGGAAAGACATCACGGGTGAGCAGTTACGGAAGCAGTTTGACGCCGTTGGCCTCACCATGGGCGCTGAGCAGGCCCGTGAGCTGCCGATTCCAGGCCGCGAACTCAAGGGTGTGCATCTCGCGATGGAGTTTCTGACCCAGCAGAACAGACGCACGTCGGGCCTTCCCATTACGGATGAGCCGATCCTGGCGAAGGGCAAGCGCGTCATCATCATCGGCGGCGGCGATACCGGCTCGGATTGTCTCGGTACGGCGCACCGGCAAGGCTGCGCCGAAGCCCATCAGTTTGAAGTGATGCCCGAGCCTCCGCCAACCCGCGCCGGCTCGACCCCCTGGCCGCTCTGGCCGATGCAGCTTCGCACGTCGCATGCGCATGAAGAGGGCTGCGACCGGCAATGGAGTATCTCGACCACCAAGTTCACCGGCGAGAATGGCCAGGTCACGAAGCTGCATGGCAATCGGGTGAAGTTCGAAGGCGGTAAGTTCACGCCGATCCCCGACAGCGACTTCGCGATGGATGCGGATTTGATTCTTCTGGCGATGGGCTTCACCGGCCCGGTGAAGAACGGTCTCCTCGACAGTCTCGGCGTGAAGTACGACGCCC
>VFKF01000480.1 GCA_009885705.1 Nitrospira sp.
CAAGCCGGCGATCGCGCCACAAGCCACAGCAGCTGGGCAGGCTCCCGCAACCCAACCGGCCAGCCAGCCTTCATTTCTACAACGTAATCCTCTCTTGGCCGGAATCGCAGGAGGTCTCGCCGGATCATGGCTCGGCCATATGCTCTTCGGCGCGACCGAGAGCAGCGCAAAGACGAACGAAGCCGGTGAACCAGCCGGCGAAGCCACCCAGGCAACCGGAGCTTCCAGTTCAACCGGCATTCTCCTCTTCCTCATGCTCCTGGGAGCAGGAACGCTGTTTTATTTCCTGAAAGTCCGGCGGCCGGCTATCCCTGATTTTTCAGGGATCACGCGGAGCAACGCCGTCGGCGGGTCCCTGCTGACAGAGCCCTCTGCCACGACCGGACGGACTGCAACCGTGGTGAGCGACGTGACCGCCGCAGACAAGGCGGCCTTCCAGCAACTGCTGACCGACATTCAGACAACCTGGAGCAAACAAGACCTGGCGGGATTGCGGCGTTTTGTCACACCGGAGATGCTGACCTATTTCAGCACCGCGCTGGCAGAGAACACCAGCCAAGACATCGAAAATCACGTTGAAGATGTGGTATTGGGACGGGCGGAAGTCCGGGAATCATGGACCGAAGATGCCACGCAATATGCGACAGTCAGTCTGCATTGGAGCGCCCGCGACTACACGGTCTCCTTGACGAAGCAGCGCGGAGAAGCAGGCTATCTCGTCGAGGGCAGCGAAGAGAAGCCGTCCGAATCGAGCGAAGTCTGGACCTTCATGCGATTCCAAGACGGGAAGTGGTTGCTCTCAGCCATCCAACAAGTCGATTAATCGCCAGCTCGGCAATCGGTATTGCCGGAACCGACAAGACAGGACAAGGGGGGCCGCAACGATCGTTGCGGCCCCCCTTGTTGCATTCCAGTCCAGGATAATCTTCTGGCAAGATACGCTCACCCGATACCTGTCGTGACCCCACGACCTACTGCGAGATGCCTGTCGTTACCGGCGGTGTAACATTCGCCTCAGCTTCGCCAGATCCTCTTCTCCTCCATCAAGTTTATGCAACATCCGGTGGCAATTGGCACAGACGGTGACCAGATCGCTGAGAGATGCTTCCACAGCGTCCGCGAGGCGATTCAACGGGATGATGTGGTGCGTTTCGGCGAAGGCTTTACCGATGTCTCCGTACAGTTCACGAAAGGTCATTTCACAGACCTGACAGCGATAATTGTCCCGCCGCTTGCATTGTTCCGCTAACGGACGACTCTGTTCACGAGCCAAGTGCTGGCGTACCACCTGGCGGTTTTCATAATGCACGTAAGCGTCTTCCTGATCCTGCTCTTTCTCCGGCACCTGTACCTTGCCCTGCGGACTCTTGATGACGGTTTCGAAAAAACTCGTTGCACGTACCACAATGCCTACAATCGTATCGTCGTTCTCTGGAAGGACCGAGTCGAACAACCCATAGTAGGCATATTGGCCCTCACTCTCCTCAAACTCCTCGTAGATGGGACGGTCATAGTCACCAGGGTCCAACGGTTTTCTGAGCACATCGTCCGATCGTGAACCGGCAGCGAGCCGCATGTCCCGCTCGCTCAACCGCCGCACAGGCCGAAGGGCCTCAGGCAATGCGGCGACTCTCTTCCGCAGCTTGTCTGCCTGCGCGGCATAGAAGCCGTACCATATGCGTCGTTGGCCTTTCGTGCCTGCCCATTCACAAAACCAGACCTCTAATCGTGGCTCTCCCAGCCCCAACGATCCCAGCTCAACACGCCACCCGTTGGTATGAGACTCTTTGAGCGGGAGCACGGTACGCAGGCGAATGATTCTGCCGAGCCGTCTGGAGAGTTCTTTGTGCAGTGCTTCAGCAACCGCCTTGAGGTGTTTCTGATCTTCTACATCGCGCATGACAATTCTCCCTTACATGCCCTGACAGGCTAAACTTCATTGAATCATAGGCATCGAAGAATAGCCCTTTCCCAACGGGAAAGCACCGTGTGAGTGGAGATAGAGAATAGCCGAGAGGAGAAAAGGCAACGAGCCGCTACCAGCTCTTCTGACGAATGTGGATCCGATAGAAGGTAAAGTCCCCGGGCGTGACGAGCGCGACTCCGACGAGGCAGATGAGATGGCCATTGCGAATGTCTTCAGGGGTCATCGTGGATTGGTCGCAGATGACGGAAAAAGCCTCGCTGGATTTCTCCCCACGCAACGCTTCCGACACCCATAAACACCCCAAGTATCCGCGTAGATGGCCGACGACTTGCGCCCAAACGGATGGAGTATTGCGTTCATACACGACCCACTGAAGTTCGTGAGCGCACCAGGTTTCAAGCAGGATGCTCGTGACATCCACCCCGATAGCCTGACCAGAGGGGGTCTCCGTTTCGACATTCTCGAGAGACACATAGGGAGAGCAATAGGCCAGCATCTAGTCCTCGACCTTGGATAGGAGATATTCGTCGCAGAGTCGGTGCAGCCGAAGCTCGTTCTCAAGCGACATCGAGAGAAATACTAGACCTGCCCGCTCCTCTTTCACCCACTGCACCTGTACGAGATCGCAGATCACCGCAGATGTCCCGTTGCCAGGATACAGTTTGAGGGTGAGGCACTGCCCGCAAACGAGAGGCAGGATAAGCCGAAGTCCGCACCCTCTCGTCGTCAGATCAACCACCTCTCCACTCGCGAATCCACCCTTATCCGCGACGATGATGCCGAGATGCACAGCCTTACGCACATACCGTCTGAGATCCATCCGTGGCACGAAACAATCCTCTTCGGGTAAGACTGGCAACATGAGCTCCATGGCGGATTCCCCCTTCACACTGTGCAACCGATGATGCACAGGCAGTCCGCAACTCTCGTGCCGAAAGACCATCGCTCAAATTGATTAGCATTTTCGCGTTTTTTGAAAGGGAGAAGGCTTGGGGAGCTGTAGATCTGTATCGTGCCCGATACGAATGAGAAAGAAACGATACAGCCGGAAAGCTTAACGCACGATGAAGGTGGAGCGAGAGAGAGGGGAAGGTCTCACTGATATCAGATGGTTGATGAGGAAGAAACAAGAAGCCTGTGTCTATGCTGATGGCAGGAGCGGAAGGCCGACGGCGAAAGCAAGAGGGATCGGTCGAGACCCCCCAGCACTCTATCCCTGTTTTTTTTGCCCTATTTTAGATTCCGTCCCATTCCAGAGCCGCGCGATATTGTCTTTGTGTTTGACCCAAATTAGCCCGCTGACGATCAAGGAGAACATAAAAAACTCCTGTCTCTGCTCATTCACGATCGCCACGACCGGAAAGCATCCGAAGGCCGCCAGCGCGCCGCCTGAGGAATAGCGCCAGATCGCAACCGCTCCAAGCCAGATCAGCAGCAAGAGGAGTCCGATCGAGGGAGACAGACCCAACACTGCACCTAAGGCCGTCGCTACCCCCTTCCCTCCTTTGAAGTTCAGAAATGGTGAGAAGAGA
The DNA here is from genome assembly GCA_009885705.1 of Nitrospira sp. Taxonomy (GTDB): domain Bacteria; phylum Nitrospirota; class Nitrospiria; order Nitrospirales; family Nitrospiraceae; genus Palsa-1315. The sequence goes on from VFKF01000480.1 coordinate 3,460, forward strand.
TGGCCCAGGATTGTCGAGAGGGCGACAAGCATAATGAACCGTTCATCGGTGAGCCACTGCATGGCAGCCCACCCCATCAGCCACCCCTTGCCCATGTCGCCCAGGAGCGTGAGGACACCAGCCTGCTTGCCCGAGACACGCAGCACATTGGTGAAGCCGACGTTTTTGCTCCCGACCGTACGCGGATCGGGCAACCCCATCGCTTTCGATACGACGACGCCGAAGGGAATGGCGCCCAGCAAGTAGCCGACCATTGCCATGAGAATCCAAAGAAAGTCTTCGTTCATGGATTAGGAAATGAGTACGGGAAGTGTACAGACAAAAAGATCTCGCCGGCCCCACAGAGGATGCTCAAAACGTACGTCCAGCAAGGCCGCAGGCGAAGGCATGGTGATGGCAGCTGAGACGACGGGCAAGTACAAGATGGCGCTACAAGTCGTGGCGATCGTGCTGTTGATTCTCGAGGACACGTTCTTGTCTGATTTCGGCAATCTGCATCTCGCC
>VFKF01000052.1 GCA_009885705.1 Nitrospira sp.
AAACGATCGGAAGTGGAACCTCCTCCGTCCCCGTAGGACCAACCACGACCAAACGATCAATGGAAACCACCACCATTGCGAAGGATCAACAGACCATCGTCATTGGCGGACTCGTGCGGGATAATCTCGTCCTCAACGAACGGAAGGTTCCGTTCCTGGGAGATATTCCGCTCCTCGGCTGGCTCTTCCGCTTCCAAAGCCGGGCGACCGAGAAACTTAGTCTGCTGGTGTTCCTCACCCCAACCTTGGTCAGGGATGAAGCGGACATGGTGGAGTTGAACGCCCGTAAAGCAGCGGAGCTGGGAACCCTGCAGCGCGAAAATCGAATCGAGGAACCCACGAGACTCAAGCAAGATATCCTGGAAAAACTCGAACGCCCGAATGGGTCATCCCATCAGCCCTCCCCTAACCAAACACCCGTGCCCACGCAGCCTCTGCCACGCCCTGAATAAGCTCCGGTCGCCGGTACAGGCACATAACAATCCAACCGCGCCACCTTCGAAACTCATCTTCATACAAGCAGACAGGAGTTTCACGGAACGCGTGAGCACACTCCAGCGGCAACGGATCAATGTTTTGATTGTGCGGAATTGGGGTCAAGGGTATGGGGTGAGTGACGGGTTTCGAACCCGCGACCTCCGGATCCACAATCCGGCGCTCTAACCAACTGAGCTACACCCACCATACGGAGAAGACAGAGGGGGATTCTAGCAAAGGGAGCAGGAGACCCGCAACTCATGGTTGGCCTTCTCAGCCTCGTGTATCGAAGGCCGTCTGCATTTCGGCAAGAATTGCGGCGGCAGCGACGGCGGGATCCGAGGCATCTCTGATAGGTCGACCGATCACTAAATAGTCCGCGCCTGCCGAAATTGCCTGGGTTGGTGTAGTCGCTCGCGCATGATCATCGACGCCCTTGCCGGCTGGACGCACACCGGGCGTGACGATTAGAAACCGTGGACCGACCTTGGGACGAAGAATCGCCGGTTCTTCGCCAGACGCCACGACGCCGTCACAGCCCACTTCGGACGCCAACAGCGCCCGTGCGGTGACCAACTCCTGCACGGTCCGCTGAATGCCCATCTCACGGAGATCGTGGCTATCGAAATTGGTCAAGACGGTCACCGCCAGCAATTTCAACGGGGAGTCGCCACGGCCCTGGACGGCTGCGGCCAGCGCTTTCCGGTTTGCATGAACCGTCAATAACTCCACCCCCATCGAGGCGACCAACGCGGTCGCGCGACGCACCGTTTCCTCAATATCGAGGAACTTGAGATCGAGGAAGACCCGCTTGCCTCGTGCAATCAGTCGTTGAACCATCTGGGGTCCGGCGGCGGTGTAGAGCTCGAGTCCAATTTTCACGAACACAACCTGATCCTCGACTCGATCGAGCAGGCGCTCGGCCGCATCGCTTGAAGGCACGTCGAGCGCGAAGATGAGACGGTCACGGGCAATGATGGTTGACACAGGCATATCCTTTTGAAAATGGCTCACCTTGACGCGTCACTGAGCCGTATGGTACAAATGCGCTTCTTTTCTACTAGAGGAGTCTACTATGCCGGTTGTACATAAATCGACGATTCGCCGAGCCCGCCAAGCCGTGAAGCGGCACGACCGTAACCGTGCGACGCTGGGCACGCTCAAAACCCTGGTCAAGAAGGTCCAAGCCGCCGTGGCCGACAAGAAGGTTGAGGATGCCACGTCGTCCCTCCGAATCGCCACGTCAGCCCTTGGCAAGGCTGTGACGAAGGGTGTGATGAAACCCAACACGGCCTCGCGCCGGATTGCTCGCCTCACGCTCCACGTCAACTCCTTGTCCGCTTCACGCTCGTAATCGTTCGCACGTTTGAAATAGTTCTGGCTCTCACCGGTTGCGGCACTTCGGCGCCACGACTCGGTGAGGGTGGACGTGTCTGTGCCTGCGTCCGATCACACAACCGCAGCAAGAGCCCCTCAAGAACCCGGACAGGGCGGCCACCACTTCCACCCTTCAGCTTGGCATCGGCATCCAAGAGCAACCCCAGCGCCTCCTGCAAATGAGCGTCAGGAAACTGCTCGAGAAATACTCGCACCTTGGCGGGGTCCATTCGCAACGTCCGAGCGGCTTCCCCCTCGCGGCCTCCCTGCCGTACGACTTCCTTCACCTTCCAGAGTCTCCGGTATTGCCAGGCCAGTGAGCCAAGAATTCTCAGTGGGGCCTCTCCTGCTTCCATATTCCTAGCCAAGATAGCCAACACCCGTCCACGGTTTCTTGCGCCGATTGCCAACGTGAGATCAAAGACCGAGGCACCAGGCTCTGTGCCACGCAACGTCGCCACATCGCCAGCGGTGACAGCCAAGCCCGGCGAAACATAGGCCGCCAGTTTCTCCAATTCACGCCGGACCGAATAGAGCGAGCCGCCACAGGCCTCTTTCAGCAACTCGACGGCCTCCTCGCTAAGCTGGATTCCCACCCGTTCTGCATCCTGCTTGAGCCAGGGAAGCCAATGCGCCTCTCTGAGTGGGGAGCAGTCAATCGTCACTGCAGTCTGCGCTAAGGCCTGTGTGAACTTCAGTCGCCCATCAAGCTTTGAGGCAACAAAGATCACCGTCGTAGAATCGTTCGGCGCCTTCAAATAGGGCAGGATCGCGTCGCACTCCCTGGCCGGAAGTTTATCGGCCGCTTTCACCACCACCAGGCGCCGAGGTGCGAATACAGCCACTTCCGAAGCGCAGGTGACAATCTCGGACCCGCTCACGTCGTCGCCATAAAACAGATCGCAATTGAAGTCGCTTTCTCCCTCGCCCAATATCGCAGCCTTCAGCACTCCCAAGGCGACATCGCGAAGCAAGTCTTCCTCGCCGACGACCACGTACAGCGGTGCCACCGTTCCTTGCGAAAGCTGCGCCTTGAGTTGCGCATGAGAAATAGCTGAAGCCATAGTTGCGATGCGATCTATTTACTGCTTGTGTCCGCGCCGGTCGAGGCCGGACGCACAATCGGCTTTGCCAACTGCCCCGATTCCAATTGGAGCAAAAAGCGAGACGCCAAGTCCTCGGCAATAAAACGGCCGGCTTGTTCCAACGCACGGTTCTGCAAAACGCGGTTAAACTGCAGATCGGGTGTCACGTAGAACTCCGAAGAACCCTTGGCCGTTTGTGCCCATACCACACGTTTCGTCCGGCTCTCCTCCACTTTGATCATCACCACCACTTCTGCGCGGCTTTCAAGTGTGGTCGTCTGGCTGAAACTGAGCGTGGGAAGACTGACCGAGAGAATTTGCCCGGACAGCACGAGGTCGGCAGCCTCAGTATCTGGAACGATCTGCGCTCCGCTGCCAGACGAAAACTCGTGGCGCAGATAATTGGTGTAGCGGGCCTCAAGATTCGGCTCGAAACTCTTATTCTCCAAGGTCCTGACCACCAACCGCGGTGGCGGAGACGTGGAAGAGGCGGTTGCTGCCGCCCCCCCGATCGTCGGCCCTGCTCCCTCGACACGGAACTGATAGCCGCAGCCGAATAGGAAAAGACAGCAGGCGAGGGATAAGAGGCAAGGGGCAAGAGGCACCGAGCCTGATACACCTTTGATCCACGGTACACGTCCGACCCATTGCCTCTCGCCCATCGCCTCTCGCCCCCTACTTCGTCTGCTAGATCACAAAGTTCATCAGCTTTTTTTCAACATACACAATCTTCTTAGGCTCCTTGCCCTGCAGCCACTCCCCAATCTGCGCACGAGCCAGCCCTTCAACCTGTTCGCGAGTCGCGTCGACTCCGACCTCGAGTTTGGTTCGTAACTTTCCATTCACCTGGATCGGAATGGTCAAACGATCGCTAATGGTCATGGCTGGATCGAAGATCGGCCAGGGCTGCTGAGACACGCTCGGCTTGTGACCCAGCACTTCCCACAATTCCTCCGCCAGATGGGGGGCAAACGGTGCCAGGATCAGGACGAAGGGTTCCAGTAAGGCCCGGGAGCGCTGCTCGGCCTTCGTCATCTCGTTCGTAAACACCATCATCTGGGAGATCGCCGTATTGAACCGCAAGGCCTCGATATCTTCGGTGACTTTCTTGATCGTCTGGTGAAGCAAGCGCTGGTGCTCGAGCGTCGGAACGGTCTCCACCACGCTGTTCGACAGATGGCCCTCTTCATTCGCCATCAGCCGCCAGGACCGTTCGAGAAACCGCGTCACCCCTTCCACGCCCCTCGTGCTCCAGGGCTTCACCGCCTCCAACGGGCCCATGAACATTTCATAGA
>VFKF01000536.1 GCA_009885705.1 Nitrospira sp.
ATGGTGACGAACCCTGGCGAAACCCAGATGGTCAGTTCTCTCGGAGTGCAGTTGGGTGGACGAACCGTGGCAGCCGAGCCATTCGAGATGACCCGTGGCACGTTGAAAGACGAGGCCACCGCTGGTTCCGGTCAAATGGCGGCTTATCTGAACGAGAAGATTCAGGGTGGCCAACCGGTTGCAGCAGCAGCGACAGCGGCGCCGGCCGGCAAGCCGGGCGAGAAGCCCAGCGGCGGTTGTCCCTTCTCCGCGATGGTCGCGGAAATGGGGCTGACGTCTGGCGGCAAGCCTGCCACCGGTGGCGCAGCGGCCTCCGAGTTTACCTGGTCCGCCGATGCGAAGGAAAAGCTCGACCGTCTTCCGTCATTCGTGAAGCCGATGGTACAGAGCAGCGTGGAGGCCTTTGCCCGCAAGCAGGGATATCAGACGATCACGTTGCAAGTGATGGACGATTCCAAGAGTGACTCGAGCAACGGGATGGCCTGGACGCCTGAGGCTGAGAAGCGGCTTGAGAATATCCCGGACTTCATCCGTCCGATGGCTCGCAAAGAGGTCGAGCGGGTGGCGAAGGAGCGAGGGCTGGCGACCATTACGGCGCAAGTGATGGATGAGACGAAAGATAAGTTCATGAAGTTCATGTAAGGATTCGATTCGTGCGACTGTGGGAACAGAGGCCCATCCAGTTTTCTGGATGGGCCTTTCCATTACAGCGAGGGTTTCCGTTGTCTGTCGCATTCCGAATGGCGAGCCTATGGATGCTGTTTGCCATCGCCGTGATGGTTGTAGCCCTGTCCATTGATGCAGGCTGGCTCTATGCTGAGGCCACTGGCGGCGGACATGTTTCCGGTCATGATCACCATGGCCTCATCGTCAGTGGGTGGGAGGGCTCGGTTCAGGGCATCGCCTATTCGGAGTTCAATCACCATCTCGCCGGGCTTTTCGTCCTGTTGATTGGTTGTGCCGAGTTGAGTCAGTCCTTGCGTCTGACGTCTCTGTTGTGGCTCAGGCTGTTGTTGCCCATTGCCATGTTATCGGGCAGCCTCGTCCTCCTGGTTTGGAGCGATCATGAAGCCTGGCCAATCGGCTCTCTTGGTTTTCTGCAGACATTTTCCGGGGAAGATCCGGAAATCCTCCAACACAAAATCTATGGATTCTTGCTGTTCTTTGTAGGGGCCATTGAAGCCTTGCGGCGGCTTGGCCGTATCTCCGATGGCTCATGGAGTCTGCCTCTGCCCCTATTTGCCATCATCGGTGGGCTTATGCTGTTCGGCCATTCGCATGGAGCCCATCCCTCCGCGTACAACATCGCAATGGACCATGCGTTGATGGGAACCCTTGCCGTGACAGCTGGCTCGTCCAAGCTGCTAGTCGAACGGTTTTGTTCCCCGTCGCATACAGTTGGTTCAAAATGGGAGTTCCTCTGGGCTGGTCTGATCGTCCTCATCGGGATTCAGTTGCTGCTGTATTCTGAGTAGCTGGTTCCGTCGCGGTTAGCCCCTGGTCTAATTGACACCTTTTCTGCCCTGTGCTACGTGTACCAGCTCTAGCAGGATGCTGAAAAAGTCCGCCAGCGGCGTTCTCGCTTCACGAAGAGGCTCAACGTACCAACTAGTACGCCTCGCCTCTTCGCTCGCTGCGGCCTTGCTGGACGGCCTTTTTGAGCATCCTGTGGTTGTTCGGGCCGCGGTGCTACTCGGAGTATTTTGGCCGTTTTTCGCATACACCGAGTTTTCCCGCAGCCTGCTAATCGATTGACATCATGTTCTTACGCGGTCGGCTCTCCTTGAGCCGGTTGCATGGAGTACATATGGGTGGACATAGCCATTGGGCAACGGTTAAGCGGCACAAGGGGGCCATGGATGTTAAACGCGGGAAGATTTTCACGAGAATCATCCGCGAAGTAACGATTGCCGCTCGGTCTGGCTCTGACCCGGACGGAAATCCGCGTCTCCGACTGGCCATCTTAAAGGCCAAAGAAGCCAATATGCCCGGTGATACGCTGAAGAAAGCCATTCAGCGTGGCACGGGGGAATTGCCCGGCGTCATCTATGAAGAGTTTCACCTGGAAGCCTATGGGCCTGGTGGGACCGGCGTCTTGCTGGAGATCACGAGTGACAATCGTAATCGCACCGTCGCCGAGCTGCGGAACCTCCTCACGAAAAATCACGGCAACATGGCGGAGGCCGGCGCCGTCTCCTGGCAGTTTCACAAGAAGGGCTTGCTCACGATCGAGAAGGGCAAAGTCGACGAAGATACGTTGCTCTCCCTCGCGCTCGACGCGGGAGCGGAGGACGTCAAGGTGGGCGATTCAAGCTTTGAAGTGCTCACGGACCCGCACCACTTCGAGGCTGTGAAGAAAGCGGTTCTCGATGCGAAGATTGAGACCGTGCTGGCGGAAGTGACCTTTGTTCCGCAGAACACGATCAAGCTGGAGGAAAAGGCCGCCGAGCAAATGCTCAAGTTGATGGAAGTCTTGGACGAGCATGAGGATGTCCAAAAAGTGCATGCGAACTTTGACATTTCCGACGAGGTGATGGAGAAGGTGGCCGCTGCTGGATGAACAACAACGGTAACAGTTCAGGTATCGAGGCTGAAGCTGTTCAGGCTGAAGGTCGGAGTTCCCAACACGTCAGTCTTCAGCCTGAACACCTTCAGCCTATGTTGCCCTATAGAATATGATCGCCTCACTGACGGGCCGATTGGCCTTCAAGGCGCCAACCTATCTGATTCTCGACGTGCACGGCGTCGGCTACGAAGTATTCATCCCGCTCAGTACCTACTATGGATTGCCCAATCTCAGCGAAAGCACCTTTCTGAGCGTACATACCCATGTCCGTGAAGACGCGATTCAGCTCTTCGGCTTTTTGACATCACAGGAAAAAGAAGCGTTCGTACTACTGACCAGCGTCTCCGGCGTCGGTCCCAAGCTGGCGCTCAGTGTCTTGTCGGCGCTTCCGGTGTCTGACCTCGTAGTGGCGATTCAGTCGGGAGATGTCGAGAAGCTGACAACGGTTCCAGGGATCGGGAACAAATCGGCCAGCCGTCTTGTGTTGGAACTCAAGGATAAGGTCGCAAAGCTCCACCCTGGGCTTGTCGCAACATATGATTCACTCGGGCAGGGGCAGGACGTGACCTTCGATGACGCGCTGTCCGCGCTGGTGAATTTAGGGTATCGCCCGCAAGATGCCAAAGAGGCATTGAAGCAGGTGAAGAAATCTAATCCAGAGTCTATGGTGTTGAAAGACATGATCCGTGAATGTTTAAAAGAGTTGGCAAGGGGGTAAGGATGATGGCGAAGTCGACCCAAGGAAGAGCCTGGATTCATCTATCGATCGGATTTTCCGCGCTGCTATTGGGGCTGTGGGCCATGCCCGTGCAAGCTGACGAGGCAAGCGAGCCGAAAAGCATCCGGAAGACCTGCGGCAAGTGCCCTGAAGGCTATGCAACGACTGGCGTGACTGAGTCCAAGGAGATTTGCAAGGACGGCGATCCCACCCTCGTTCAATGTGTTCCGCTCGGGGCGAATCTGTTGTCCGTCTGTGGATCCTGTCCTGAGGGTTACCGAGAAATTGGCAGCTCGTCTCTGCCGGGACGCTGTGGGAGGCAGGACGGGGGGCGGCTCACGCAATGCCAATTGGAGAAAATGGAGCAGAACCTTCCCGATCCGACCCAGGGCGGTAAGACGTGCCCGCCCGATTGTGGGAGTACCGCCACTCCAGGGCAGGGGGCCTTGCCGCCTCCACCCAAGTATCTCCCAACGCCTGAAAAGAAGTAAGCGCACAGCTGGAGAGGCTCCCTCAACGATGGCCGAGCGAGTGGTTAGCACAGAGATTACGGACGAAGAGCGCAGTATCGAGAATGTGCTGCGCCCGCAGACCTTGGACGAGTACATCGGCCAAGAGCGGATGAAAGAGTCCTTGCGGGTCTGTATCGAGGCGGCAAAGCAGAGGAACGAAGCGCTCGATCATACGATTTTTTACGGTCCCCCTGGATTAGGGAAGACCACGATCGCGCACATCATTGCTCGCGAAATGGGGGCCTCCCTCCGGTCGACCTCCGGTCTTGTCTTAGCCCATGCTGGTGATTTGGCCGCGATTTTGACCAATCTCCAAGAGCACGACGTCCTATTTATCGACGAGATTCACCGGCTTCCCGCCTCCGTTGAAGAGGCGCTGTATCCGGCCATGGAGGATTATCAGCTCGACCTCGTGATCGGCCAAGGACCTGCAGCCAGAACGGTAAAGTTGGATCTCCCGCGGTTTACGTTAGTTGGCGCCACGACGAGGGCCGGTGCTCTGACGTCCCCGCTTCGGGACCGATTTGGCCTCGTCCATCGCCTAGAGTTCTACTCTCCCGCGGAGCTGGAAACCATTGTGACCCGTTCAGCTGGGGTGCTCGGGATTCCGATCGATTCCAGCGGAGCGAGGGAAATTGCCTGTCGCGCTCGCGGGACGCCTCGTATCGTCAACCGGCTCATCAAGCGGGTGCGCGACTATGCTCAGGTCAAGGCGGATGGACGTATTACCCAGTCCGTGGCCCAGGACGCGCTCGCTTGGCTGGGCGTCGATACGGCGGGATTTGATGAGATGGATCGCCAGATCCTGCTCACTATTATCGATAAATTCGCCGGGGGACCGGTCGGAGTCGAATCTCTAGCGGCGGCAGTCCAGGAAGATAAGGGGACCCTCGAGGATGTCCATGAGCCCTATTTGATACAGGCCGGCTTCCTCGAACGAACTGGCCGTGGGCGGCAAGTCACGAAACTGGCCTTCGATCATTTTAAAAGGCCCAGTTCCCTCCTCTTCTCGTGAGCATTCTGGGCCCTGCCAGTCTCTTCTGAACACTGATTCAAATAGCTGGGGGACATCGCGCAAGTCCCTGAAACGGTGAAGGTCTCCTTGCATTGCCTGGAATGATTCCTGTATCATTTCCTACTTCGCTCGTGTCATTCCAGCCGACGGACGGGTGACCGCCTCACTGGGCTGGAAAGAGAGGTTTTGCTATGTCTGGAGACCTTTCCGACTACCGGAAAGAAATCGATCGCATCGATGACGAGATGTTGCGTCTGCTCAATGAGCGGTCCAAAAGCGTCATTGAGATCGGGAAGCTCAAGAAGCAGCAGGATGCCGACGCCAATCTCCATACCCCGGCGCGTGAGGCAGCCATCATCGAGCGTCTCGTACGGCAGAACTCCGGGCCTTTTCCTTCCGAGGCTATCAGGCCGGTCTATCGAGAAATCATGTCCGCGTCTCTCTCGCTCGAAGGTCCGCAGAAGGTGGCCTATCTCGGTCCCCGAGCGACCTTTACGCATATGGCCTGCATGCAGAAGTTCGGATCGTCGGCTCAATATATCCCCGCCAATAGCATTAAAGATGTGTTCGGTGAAGTCGAGCGGGGGCGAGCCAACTTTGGCGTGGTTCCGATCGAGAACACCACAGAAGGCGTGGTCAACCACACGCTTGATATGTTCATCGATTCCAACCTCCTGATCTATGGAGAAATTCTCCAGGAGGTCTCCCACCATTTGATGTCGAAGTCTGGCCTGATGGAAGAGGTGAAGAAAATCCATTCTCATCCCCATGCCATCGCCCAATGCCGAAGCTGGCTCGAAACCAATCTCCCGAATGTGCCGGTGTCGGAGGTGGCGAGTACGGCACGTGCAGCGGAGCTGTGCGTGGATAATCCTTCTCTTGCCGCGATTGCATCGGAATTAGCGTCCCAGCTATACGGATTGAAGGTCATCAAGGCCCGCATCGAAGATAATATGAACAACGTCACCCGTTTTCTTATCTTGTCTCAGAAACCGCCCCAGCGGACAGGGAAAGACAAGACCTCCTTGATGCTTTCGGTTAAAGACAAAGTCGGCGCCCTGTACGATCTGCTTCGGCCCTTCGCTTCGCATGGCCTGAGCATGACGAAGATTGAGTCTCGTCCCTCTAGACGAAAAGCCTGGGAATACATTTTCTTCGTGGATATTGAAGGCCATATTGAGGAAGACCGGGTCAAGAAAGCCGTTGAAGAAATTACCGGTCGCTGCCTGTTCATGAAAGTCCTTGGATCCTATCCGGCCCATAACTAACGCCATGCCACTGAAGGTCCATCCAGATATTGCCTCGCTGAGCCCCTATGTTCCGGGGAAGCCGATCGAGGAACTCCAGCGGGAGTTCGGGCTCGCACGCGTCATCAAGCTGGCGTCCAACGAAAATCCGCTGGGCCCTTCTCCTAAGGCGCTCGCTGCATTGAGCGAGGGGTCTGCGACGCTGCATCGCTATCCTGACGGTGGGGCGTTTCGTCTCCGCGAAGCCTTGGCAGATCGCTGGAAGGTGACGCTGGATCAGGTCATCCTTGGGAATGGATCGGATGAAATTCTGGGCCTGCTCGCCCGTACGTTTTTGGCGCCTGGCGATGAAGCGATCATGGCCGATCAGACCTTCGTCATTTACAAGATGGAAGTAACGGCCGCTCACGGAACGCCTGTCATCGTTCCGTTGAAGCAGTGGAGGCATGATCTTCCCGCGATGGCCGATGCGATTACCGACCGTACGCGGCTGCTGTTCCTCTGCAACCCCAATAACCCGACCGGAACGATGGTGTCGGCTGATGAGGTCGAACAACTGCTCGCGCGTGTTCCTGCGCATGTCGTCGTGGTATTGGATGAGGCCTATTTCGAATATGTCCGAAGTCGGCAGTTCCCGGATTCCATGGCCTATGTGAAGCAGGGGCGGAATGTGATCGTGCTGCGGACGTTTTCGAAGATCTATGGCCTTGCTGGGTTGCGAATCGGATACGGCGTGACGACCGCAGAGATCGCCAATTTCCTGAACCGCCTCCGCCCTCCCTTCAACGCCAACAGTCTCGCCCAGCGTGCCGCGCTCGCCGCCCTTGGCGACGATGAACATGTGGTGCGGAGCCGGGTGGTGAATGAGGCCGGGATGGGGCAAGTGGTCAAGGGGTTGACCGATCTTGGCTTTGCACCGATCCCGAGCGAAGCCAACTTCGTGTATGTCGATATTCGACGAGATGGCCGCAAGGTATTCGACGCCATGTTAAGAGAGGGTATTATTATTCGTCATATCGAAGGGTCCATGGTTCGGGTGACCATCGGCCTAGAAGAAGAAAATATGGAATTCTTGGCTGTGTTCAAGCGGGTCATCCACTCGCAGTGAGTGGAAGGTGAGGGCAACATGATCATTGTATTAAAACCAGAAGCCAGTGAACGAGAAGTCGACCACATTATCGATCGTCTTCGTGAGTTGGGGCTGAAGTCGCAACTGACGACCGGTCAGGAACGGACGATCATCGGTGTGATTGGTGACGATCGGGTTTTGCACAATCAACCTCTCACGGCGTTGCCGGGCGTTGAAAGTGTCCTGCCGATTCTCGCACCGTGGAAACTTGTCAGCCGCGAGTTTAAGCGTGAAGGCACGATCATCGACGTGGGTGGCGTCAAGATCGGCGGCAATAAACTGGTGATCATGGCGGGCCCTTGTGCGGTGGAGCGGCTCGAGCTCACGGTCGGTATTGCCCACGAGGTCAAGGCGGCGGGAGCGAGTATTTTGCGCGGCGGCGCCTACAAGCCCCGCACCTCCCCCTATTCCTTTCAGGGGCTCGGACGCGAAGGGTTGGATTATCTCGTTGAGGCCAAGAAACAAACCGGGTTGCCGGTGGTCAGTGAGATTCTGGATACCCGCGACATCGAGCTGTTTCTCGAGAAAGCCGACATTATCCAGATCGGCGCCCGCAACATGCAGAACTTCGAGCTTCTCAAGGAAGTTGGAGCGTACGACAAGCCGGTGCTGTTGAAGCGGGGACTTTCAGCGACGATCAAAGAATTCCTCCTGTCGGCTGAATACATCATGTCCCGCGGAAATCAGAACGTCATGTTGTGCGAGCGGGGGATCAGGACCTTCGAGACGCAATATCGCAATACGCTCGACCTTGCGGCGGTTCCGACACTAAAAGAATTGTCGCATTTGCCCGTCATCGTCGATCCTAGCCATGCTACCGGTAAGTGGAATCTGGTGGCGCCGATGTCAAAAGCAGCTGTGGCCGCTGGGGCTGATGGTATTTTGATCGAAGTCCATTCGAATCCAGAATGTGCGTTGTGCGACGGCGAAGAGTCCATTAAGCCGAGTAAGTTTAAAGAATTGATGCATGACATGCGAAAGATCGCGGTCGCAGTCGGTCGGGAATTGTAATCAGAAGAACTTCGGTTGAAGGACATCGGATTGAGGCTTGGCCTTGGTCTAGCTTGAACAATGGCGCTGCATTTTACTCAGGTCACCATTATCGGAGTCGGGCTGATCGGCGGATCGCTCGGCATGATTCTCCGCCGAAAGGGCTTGGCGACAAGGATCGTCGGGGTCGGGCGGCGTGTCGAGAGCTTGAAGACGGCGGTTGAGCTGGGTGCGATCGACAGCTATGTTGCCGACGCTAAAGACGGGGTGAGGGATGCCGATCTCGTGGTGCTGGCCACGCCGGTTGATACCTATGACCGGCATTTGACGGAGTGGGCCTCCTGTTTGAAGCCGGGGGCAATTGTGACGGACGTCGGAAGTGTGAAGGGTCTCCTGGTGGAGCAGGCTGAACGGGCCATGCCGACCGGGGTCCATTTTGTGGGAGCCCATCCTATCGCCGGCAAGGAAAAGACGGGGGTGGCGGCCGGTTCGGATCAGCTCTTTATGGGAGCGCGTTGCATCATCACGCCGACGAACAGGACAAACCCGCAAGCGCTTGAACAGGTTCAAGCAATGTGGCGGGAGACCGGCTCTGTCGTGCTGACGATGGATGCCCATTTGCATGACAAGATTCTTGGTGCGGTAAGCCATTTGCCCCATGTGGCGGCCTTTGCCTTGATCAATGCCCTGGCTGAAATACGCGATCAACAGATTCCCTCCCTCGATTTGGCAAAGCATTCGGGCGGCGGGTTACGGGATACGACTAGGATTGCCGCCAGTTCACCGGAAATGTGGCGGGACATTTTCCTCTGGAACCGAGACAACGTGGTTACGTTTATCGAAGCCTATGAACGTTCACTGGACCAATTGAAACAGCTTATTCGCGCGGGCGATGCCGCAGGCATCGAGAAGGCATTGGAACGAGCCAGGCAGGAACGGGAAAAACTTTCTACTCAACCGGCTGTGTCGGCGTAGGATACCTATGGCGTCGTTGACGATTACCCCAGGCCGACCGTTACAGGGAACAATCTCTGTCCCCGGCGATAAATCGATTACCCATCGCGCGATCATCCTGACCGCGTTAGCGAGCGGAGTGAGTGGGGTTTCGCGCTATTGCCGGGGTGAAGATTGTCTCAACACGATGCGCGCGTTTCAGGCTCTGGGTGTACGCATCGACGAATCGGCCGATGAACTCTCTGTGCATGGCAAAGGGCTTTGGGGTCTGATCGAGCCGAACGGGCCGATCGATTGCGGGAATTCAGGAACGGGTATTCGGCTTCTAGCCGGTCTGTTGGCGGGACAGGACTTTTTTACGGTATTGACCGGCGACGAATCGATTCGGCGCCGTCCAATGGGGCGGATCGTCAAGCCGTTGCGGGAAATGGGGGCGACGATTACCGGCCGCAAGGGCGGTGAGCTTGCGCCGTTAGCGGTGCAGGGAAGCCGTCTTCGCGCCATCAGCTATGTCTCGCCGGTGGCGAGCGCGCAGATCAAGTCCGCACTGTTGCTTGCGGCCTTGTTTGCCGAAGGGACGACTCGTTTCACGGAGCCTCGTCTCTCACGGGACCATACGGAGCGGATGTTTCAGTTTTTCGGTATCGGGTTGCGACGAGAAGGGACCAGCGTGCTGGTCGACGGACGACCCTCGGTCGGGTGGAATGCGGTGCCTCAACTAGTCGTGCCTGGCGATTTTTCTGCCGCCGCGTTCTTCATCGTGGGCGCGACGATTGTTCCTGGCTCGGATGTGACGATTCGTCACGTTGGCATCAACCCGACAAGAACAGGCTTGTTGGACGTGATGACGAGAATGGGCGCAGATATTCAATTGCTCAATCAGCGGGAAGAGGCCGGAGAACCGGTCGCTGACATTCGGGTGAAGTCGGCGAGGCTGCATGGGGTGGCGATCGGGCCAGACTTGATCCCGCAGACGATCGATGAGTTTCCCATCTTGTGTGTCGCAGCTGCAGTGGCAGAGGGTGAGACGATCATCTCCGGGGCCGAAGAGTTACGCGTGAAAGAGAGCGATCGGATTGCGACGGTATCGGCAGAGTTGGGAGCCATGGGGGCGCACATTACGGAAAAGCCCGATGGGATGATTCTGCAAGGGCTTGGCGCGGCAGCGAAGAATGGTCGGTTGCGGGCTGCGCATGGCCGAAGCCACGGGGATCACCGGGTGGCGATGTCGTTGGCGATTGCAGGCTTGACGGCTTCGGGGCCCACCCAGATTGACGAGACAGGCTGTATTGAGACATCATTCCCGGACTTTCATCAGACATTGTTGAATTTATTGAGCGATCGCCAGTGACGGTTATGATGCGGGGGCACGACGTGGGATCAGCGGAGAAAGAGCAACGCGCGAGCCGGCTTGTTATCGCCATCGATGGCCCGGCAGGGGTCGGCAAGAGTACGGTGGCGAAGTTGCTGGCCTCTCGATTGAACTATTTGTATCTCGATACGGGCGCCCTCTATCGGGCGACGGCTTGGGCTGTGATCGAGTCGGGGCGGGATCCGTCCGATGCGGAGGCAGTCGCGGCTCTCTTGCCGAGCCTGTCGATCCAAATGCAGCTTCATCATGGAGCCGCGACGGTGTTGGTCAACAGCAGAGATGTGACTGGCGGACTCCGAACGCCTGAGGTGTCGTCCGCAGCGTCGGTGGTCTCCGCAATTCCCGCTGTTCGGGCCTGGCTATTGCCGCTCCAGCGACAGATTGGACAGGGCGGTGCAGTGGTGGCTGAAGGGCGAGACATGGGAACAACGGTCTTCCCTTCCGCAGACGTGAAGTTTTTCCTCGAAGCAGATCCGAATGTCCGGGCGCAGCGCCGGCACCGGGAGCTTGTGACGGCAGGACATTCCGGGGCGCTTGAGGAAACGAGTGCGGATTTATCGAGCCGCGATACCAGGGATCGTTCCCGTCCGATCGCCCCGCTGGCTCCGGCTGAAGATGCTCGGCATATCGATACCTCGAACGTGTCTGCCGCAGAGGTGGTGGACCAGATGATGGCTGTGATTGCGGCGAAGTTGTGAGTTCGGCGATCTACGGGGTCTTATGGGCCCTCTTCCGGACCATCGGGCTGGTCTGTTTTCGTTACCGAGTTGTGGGGGAGGTTCCCAAGACCGGCGGGTTCATCGTGGCGGCGAACCATGCCAGTTACCTGGACATTCCGTTTCTGGGGTGTGGAATCAAGCGGCGGGCCTGGTATCTAGGGCGGAGCGATCTCTTTTCTGTCCCAGGCGGCAAGGCGATCTGTCAATGGTTGGGGTGGATTCCCTTGCGGACCGGCCGGTTGGATCGTGATGCTTTTGGCAAGGCGGTCAGTCTCGTCAAGGCTGGAAAGATTGTGGTGATCTTTCCTGAGGGTGGCCGTAGCGAGGACGGACGGTTGCAACCTCCGAAACCGGGGATTGGTGTGATTGTGGCGCAAACCGGTTGTGCGGTGGTTCCGGCCTATCTCAAGGGCACCTATGATGTGCTGCCGACAGGAACCATGTGGCCGAGGTTTCGCCCCGTGACCGTGACCTATGGGGCGCCCATTACGTTTTCCCGGAATGGGGAGAACGGAGAGGCTAAGCAGTTTTATCAGGAAGTGACTCGCACCGTGATGGATCGCATTGCCTCTTTAGGTGACGTCGAGTCTCCGGTTCAGCAGTCCCGTGCCGGCATTCGCAAGGCTGAGTGAATGCCGGTGTATAACCATCAGCACCCGACTCCAGTCGGAAGGGTAGGATTTACATCATGAGTACGGTTTCGCCATCGAGTGATCAGCAATTAGACCGCGCGGCCTTAGCGGCCCTGTACGAGGAGACCTTCAAGAACCTCGAAGAGGGGACGATTACCGAGGGTCGTGTCGTCGCCGTCAGCAAAGACAAAGTGGTGGTCGACATCGGATACAAGTCCGAGGGCATGATCTCCAACGATCAGTTCTCCACTGAGGAGCTCCAGAACCTCAAGGTGGGCGATCCGCTAAAAGTCTACATTGAGGAATGTGAAGACGCCGACGGCAATCTGGTTCTCTCCAAAGAAAAAGCCGACAAGATGAAGATTTGGGAGGAGCTGGAGAAGCTCTTCAACGAAGAGAAAAGCATCGACGGCAAGATCGTGGCGCGGATCAAGGGCGGCATGATGGTGGATATCGGCGTGAAGGCCTTTTTGCCTGGCTCGCAGATCGATCTTCATCCAGTGCGGGATCTCGACGGGTTGGTCGGGCGCACCTTCCCCCTCAAGATCATCAAGATCAATCATCGGCGCGGCAATGTCGTCGTGTCCAGGCGCGTGCTCTTGGAAGAGACGAGGGATTCGAAGCGGAAGAATACCCTCTCCACGTTGAAGGAAGGCCAGTTGATCCAAGGCGTGGTGAAGAACATCACGGACTACGGCGCCTTCATCGACCTCGGCGGCATCGACGGGTTGCTCCACATCACGGACATGTCCTGGGGCCGTGTTGGTCATCCGTCTGAGATGTTC
>VFKF01000469.1 GCA_009885705.1 Nitrospira sp.
AGTCGTTGACGTATAAACAGCCCTCCGTTCGCGGTGCGGCGGCCAGGGGGCTTGGGCATCTCGGACGAAAAGAGGTGCGGGGGCAGATTGAGCAGCTTCTGAAGGACCCTATCCCCGGTGTGCGCGAATCGGCGGTGGGGAGCTTGGCGGATCTGGGAGGGACTGAATCGGTGCCGGCACTCACGCAAGCCCTGGGTGACGGCAGTTTTACCGTTCGTGCCTCAGCGATTGCGGGGTTGCTCCAACTTGGCCAGCCCTACTCGACCGTGGCGCCTACGGTACAAGCGATGGCCCAACAGAACGATACGGCTATGCGTGCGTCCGTAGCCTATGCCCTTGGGAAGGCAACGAAGGCCAATGCTCCGGGGGCGATTGCCCTCTTAACGAGTTTGACGGCCGATCCGCTCCCCGGTCCGAAGATCGTGGCACTCCGATCGCTCGGGCATGTGGGGGACCGGGAGCTGGTTCCCCTCATGAAGGAATTACTTCACGACACCAACGATGCGGTGCGAGCCACTGCGGCAGGCGCGTTGTTGCACTTGCTTCAACAGAAGAAGTAGGCTTATCCACAGGATAGGGCGGCCCTCTTGTTTCAGATTGACAGGGTAGGGTAGAGTTTTGTATACAGACTCGGCTTGAGACTAGCCTCGCCAATGCGAATCTCAATTATGTTCGAGTCACCAGGGCGGAATGCGTTCCCGTTTCCCCTCATGGCCGGTGGTAGGAGTTAAGGGAACGAGAGCATCAACGTAGCAGTTATTTGTTCATCACAAGGAGGCAGTCATATGAAGAGTGCGTTGTCAGTTGTATTAGGCGTGGCAGCCGTCGCGTTTGTCGCGGCGCCTCTCACCTCGTTTGCGGGCGGCACCATTGCCGGCAAAGTGACCTTTGCTGGCAAGTCTGAGCAAGGCGAGTTTTCCTTCGCGAAGTTCCCGAACCCCAAGTTTTGCGTGAAGAACCCACACAAAGAATTGATGGATGGGGATAAGCGCTTCCTCAAGAAGATTGAAGTAGGCAAGGATGGCGGCCTCAAGGGCGCCGTCGTCGCCGTCGTCGATATCGAAGACAAGGCTTTCATGGACGCCTACGCCGGCACCGAAGTCGTGGCGGAGTTCTGCGAGTTCCTCCCGTTCACCGGTGTGGTGGTGAACAATAAGTCTTTCAAAGTTGAAAATCACGACGCCGATGCCGAAGACCCCAAGTCGGCCGCAGGTGTGTTGCATAATCCGCATAGCTTTGTGGTGAAGGGCACCAGCTCGGCCACCGGTTTTAACATCGCATTGGCGAAGAAGGGCGACAAGCTCGATAAGCCAGTGGTGTTCCGTGGTGGGGCAGAGAAGGACGGCTTCTATCGTTTACAGTGCGACCAGCATGAGTTCATGCAGGGTTTCTTCCTCCCGGTGTCGAATGCGCATTTTGCCGTGGTGAAGGAAGATGGGTCGTTCGAGCTCAAGGATGTGCCGGCAGGCAAGCATAAGATTGTTGCCTGGCATCCGTTTGCCGCCAAGGGCAAGAAGGTTGAGTTTGACGTGGACGTGACCGAGGGCGGAACTGCCACAGTCAAGGCTGAAATCAAGTAAGCCAGGGTTGTGTCTTCGCGGGGTCACCCGCAATCAAAGGGCAGCGGAGCAATCCGCTGCCCTTTGTGTTTGTGTAGAGTGCTGTGTCCGGTCGGCTGCCTTGCCTTTCAGTTTCTGATCTAGGTAAGATGCCGACTTTCAAGGCAATTTTCCTGATAGGAGTGGTGTGTCACGAGAACTCTCGCTCGCAGAAATTTTCCAGCTTGGGTACTACTG
>VFKF01000253.1 GCA_009885705.1 Nitrospira sp.
CAATCTGGGTTCCCTCCACCATCCCATCACCACCACATCGGAACAGGCTCAACGTTATTTCGATCAGGGGCTCCGACTCGTCTATGCCTTCAATCACGAAGAAGCGATCAGATCGTTTGAAGCAGCCGCTGAACTCGATCCGCAGACGGCAATGGCCTATTGGGGCATCGCGTTGGCACTCGGCCCCAACATCAATGGAGCGATGGAGAAGAAGGACGAGCATCGGGCTATCGAGATGGTTCAGAAGGCTCAACGGCTGGCAGATCGCGCCACTCCAGGGGAGCGGGCCTACATCGAGGCTTTGATCACAAGGTATGTCGGCCGAAAAGGAGTCAAGCGCAAGGGCCTCGATGAAGCCTATGCGAAGGCGATGCGATCGATGGCGTTGCGGTTTCCCGAAGATGCCGATGCGGCGACGTTGTTCGCCGAAGCCTTGATGGATCTGCGGCCCTGGGACTTGTGGAAGCAGGACGGGCGACCGCAGCCAGGCACCGATGAGATCGTCTCGACACTCGAGTCCGTACTGGCACGGAGCCCCGAGCATCCTGGGGCCTGCCACTATTACTTGCATGCGGTTGAGGCTTCACTGCAACCGGAACGGGCCTTGCCTTGTGCGGAGCGGTTGCCCGATCTAATGCCCGGTGCCGGCCATCTCGTGCATATGCCGGCGCACATTTACATGAGGGTTGGGAAATACCATGAAGCGGCGGAACGAAATCAGCAGGCAGCCCATATCGATCAGCAGTATTTGGCCAGCCGGCGCCCGACTGGCGAATATGCCGATGGGTATTACACCCACAATCTCCATTTTCTCTGGGCCTCCTTGGCGATGGAGGGCCGGAACGTCGACGCCATGAAAGCGGCTCGCGACCTGACGGCCACTATTACTGCGGAAGAAGCCGGCAAAGATCGCTGGAAGGAACTCTATCTCCCGACACCGATCTTCTCGATGATTCGGTTCGGCCGGTGGGAGGAGTTGCTCAAGGAGCCGGCGCCGCCCAAGGGATTGCGTCTGATGGAAGGCATGTGGCGATTAGGGCGAGGCCTCGCCCTTGTGGCGACTGGCCGGATTCCCGGCGCGGAGGGTGAACATGTCGTGCTGGCCGGCCTGACGAAACAGTTTCGGCGGAATCGGACGGTGGAAGACAAGACTGAGGGTGCTATCCTCAAAATTGCCGAGAGGGTCTTGGCAGGGGAACTCGCCGTGCGGCGTCAACGTTACGATGAGGCGATCCGCCTGTTCGAGGAGGCGATCAAGATGGAAGAGGCGCTCCCATACTCCGAGCCGCCGATATGGC
>VFKF01000503.1 GCA_009885705.1 Nitrospira sp.
GATTTGTTATACGTCTGTGCCCCGACACCGTTGCAGGCGGGAGTCGCGGTCGGCATCCAGGAACTTCCGGACTCGTTCTATCGCGACCAGGCATGCGACTATCAACGAAAACGAGATCGTTTCTGCCAGGCCTTGGCTAAGGCTGGCCTGACGCCCTCGATTCCGCAGGGCGCCTACTATGTGTTGGCCGATGCATCTCGCCTGCCAGGTCTCACCGGTAAGGACCTGGCGATGTATCTCTTGGATAGGATCGGCTTGGCTGGTGTGCCAGGAGAAGCCTTCTTTTCCGGGGCTGAGGGAACGCAGTTTCTTCGCTTCAGCTATGCCAAGACCGATGCGGACATTGACGAGGCTTGCAGCAGGATTGCAAAGCTTGACTAAGAACTGGATTCCGGATTTGTAACCTGGAACTATTTCGCTCGATCGCTTGTCCGTCTCCTTGCCACATGGTAAGTAGGAATACGCGATTCGAGGAACACGACAATATGGATTCACGATACATCATTGCCCCGCTCGTTCTTGCCAGTACGGTATTCATCGCAGGCTGTGATACACCGGCTATGCATCGGGCTTTGTTAGTAGATGCCCTACCGTCATCGACGGCCTCTCAGTCCGAAGACCGCCATGTTCTTGCCGGTGAATGGGAATATGTCGACGGAGCGGTGGTCCGGTTGATGTTGGATGAGCAGGGCAATGGTCGCTATGACTGGAAGGACGGGCGATTCGAGACCCAGACCCTTGTCGGCCATACCTGGCATGGCATGTGGTCGCAGAAGGAAAATGACCGGGATGGCGGATTTACGGTGGAGTTCTCGCCGGATTTTTCAGAAGGCGAGGGCAACTGGTGGTATAGCCGGATCGGCACCGATCATGCGCCGACTCAAAAGGGCGGGACGTTTCATCTCAGCAAAAAAGATTCGCGGGCAAGCTTAAGCGATACGCCTCCTGCTCCGTAAGAGAAGATCTAGACTCCTCACCTCATTAGTAACAAGAAGGTAGTAGGCAGGATGCTCAAAAAGTTCGTTCAGCGAGGCCGCAGCGAGTGAAGAGCCGAGGCATACCCTTTAGGGTACGTTGAGGGTCTGAACGATGCGAGAGCGAAGCTGGCGGACTTTTTAAGCATTCTGCTATGTTTTTGGATTGACAGTTTCATAGATCGACGCATAGTCGGCCTCGCCCAGTCCCAGCGCAATCGTCTGCTCCAGCACCGGCCTGATCCCTTCCGCACTACTTGTGATCAACCCATAACCGGCGGCTTCCTTCAGGAAGAGTTCCACATCCTTCATGAGATGGCGCGTGGAAAAGTTCGGGAGCTGATAGTCCCGCGACAGGAGTCGTGGAAGCTTTTTCTCGAACGTCGGAGCGAACAAGGCGCTTTCCCGCAGGATCGCCATGAAGGTGTCTACGGGGATACCAGCCCGTTGCACGAGTCCAAGGCTCAGAGCAAAGGCCGATATTTCCGCCGCGATCAATTGATTGAGCGCGAGCTTCAGGGCTGCGGCCTTCCCCACAGGGCCGATCAAGCGAGGCTCTCGGCTCAGAGCACGAAAGAGCGGAAGCCATTGGGCAAACTGATCTTCGGTTCCGCCGACCATCACGAAGAGCGTTCCGGCTTTCGCCTCGGTCAGACTGCCTAGCACCGGTGCTTCACAATACCATCCGCCGGCTTGTTCGATCTCGGCTTGCAAGACCAGGCTTTCTTCCTGTGCGATGGTTCCCATCTGTATGACAGTCTTACTGCGGAGGATTGCCAACGAGGCTGGAGTTAGGAGGACGGCACGGATGGCCGCCATATCGGCCAGCATGAGGACCACGCAGTCGGCTTGAGCAATGGCCTGTTCCGGTCTCGTGACCACGGTGATGCCGCAGGCCTGGAGAGAGCGTGCTTTGCTCGTGGTTCGATTGTAGGCTGTGACGGAATAGCCGACGGACTGGAGTCGTTCGGCGATGGCTCGACCTAAGAGTCCTGTTCCCAGCAGCGCGATGGTCATGGAGCGGTTCGTTTCCTCTCAGGTTGAGATCGGGCCTGGTCAGCTTGGGTCTGGAGCGTCGCACGCAGATCCTTATCGGCTGTCGCGGTCACAGCGATGACGCCACGAAGGGTTGGTTTCGGCTGATTGAACATCAAAGGGTTCCCGGCCGCATCGCTGACGCTGCCGCCGCCTTCTTCAATCAGCAGGACTCCGGCCGCGAGGTCCCATTCGTTCATGGGCTCGACCGTAAACGCGGCCCGTACGCGACCGGCGGCCACCAGGGCCATGGCATTAGCGATGGAGTAAATGGGACGGCATCGCGTCGTATCGCCGAGCGTCGACCATCGGTCGGTCCCGAAATCTTTCCCGCTGATCATGATGACCGCATTGAAATCTCGAGGAGGCGCGAGGGTGACGCGTGAGCCGTTCAGATACAGACCGCCCCCGCGCACTGCGGTGAAGAGTTCGTCGGTCGAGGGATTCAAGATCGCACCGACGATCGGGATGCCTCGTTCGATCAGCGCGGCAGAAATGGTAAACTCCGGCAGCCGGTTGATCAACGCCTTGGTGCCGTCGATGGGGTCCACAATCCAGACGCGTTGATGGGTGAGTCGCGCCGGATCGTCGGGGGATTCTTCCGAAAGCCATCCATCTTGTGGAAACTCCCTGCGTTGCATCTCATACAGGATGCGGTTGACCTCATGGTCTACCGTCGTGACCGGCGAACGGTCCGGCTTCGTCTGCACTTCAAATCCATCCCTGACTAATTCTAGGACTTTTGCACCGGCTTTCCGGACCGCTTCGACCAATAGGGCTAGTTCTTGTTCCATGTTCCAGGCCTCGCATCGTTGAACGGAAAGAGTAACAGGTCTTGCGGCATCGGAAAAGCAGAAAGACGGTGCCGGGGTGCCCCCTTGACCCTCGGGGAGAACCTGCGTACAAGCAGAGGGTCTTAGAGGTA
>VFKF01000342.1 GCA_009885705.1 Nitrospira sp.
AACTCACGCAACGGAGGAAGCTGGGTCAAATCTTGTAACCCGAAATGCTCAAGGAAGAACTTGGTGGTGCCGTACATGATGGGCCGGCCGGGCACGTCTTTTCGCCCGACGATCCGCACCAGCTTGCGCTCGCACAGCGTGCGCAGGACACCGGACGTTTCGACACCACGAATCTCTTCGATCTCAGCCCGCACGAGCGGCTGCTTGTAGGCAATAATGGCCAGGGATTCGAGGGCTGAGCGCGAGAGCTTTTGCGCCGCCTTCGCCTTATCCATTCGTTTCAACCAGGGCCCATACTCCTGCTTCGTCACCAGCCGATATCCGCCTGCAACCTGCACTAGCTGAATGCCACGCCCCTCCTGATCCAAGTCGTGCGCGAGAATATCCAACGCCTGCACCACTTCGGATTTTGAGACCGTCCCCACGATCGACATCAGCCTGGCCACCGGCACCGGCTCGGGCGACACAAACAGGACGGCTTCAAGAATCGCTTTCAGTTCTCGCACATCGATGGCGACAGCCTGGCCGTTCATCGTCGTCTCGGCAACGGCTTCCTGAGCAACGACTTCAGGCTCCGGCACCTCGCCGCCGTCAACAACCGGCGCTGGTTCCACCAATGTCATGTCGACTGTTTCCTGT
Organism: Nitrospira sp.; assembly: GCA_009885705.1. Taxonomy (GTDB): domain Bacteria; phylum Nitrospirota; class Nitrospiria; order Nitrospirales; family Nitrospiraceae; genus Palsa-1315. The sequence continues at coordinate 640 of VFKF01000342.1, forward strand.
TCCACGGTTGAGCTCATGCTCCCCTCCATTCAGCATCATCTAATTCCGCCGGGTCTGGTACGAGTGAAAAGGCGCGAGATACGAGGATCGGCCCAAAATGCTCTGCCTGGAATATCCGGGCCGTTCGAAGCTTCATGAGCTCCAGCAAGGCCAAAAATGTCACGATGATCACGAGCCGATGACAGGACGGCTCGAAGAGATCGACGAAGTTTACCGATTCCTGCCCTTCCAACATTTCCAAGATCGAATTCATCCGATCCCGAACCGTCAAATTATCGGGCAGGATGTCCATGAAGGTCTTGCCAGGATTGCGATTCAAAATCCCCTGCAACGCATCCACGAGATCGAACAAGCTGACATCGACCATCAGCGACTCATCCGACTCTAATTCGACCGTCGGGCTCTGTTCACGACTGTAGATCTCCCGCCACAACCGCTCATGCTCGTCCAACTGGTTGGCGGCCTCTTTGAACTGCTTATACTCGAGCAAGCGCCGCACCAATTCCTCGCGGGGATCCGGTCCATCTTCCTCGTCAACCGCCGTCTCATCGGCGGGAAGCAGCATCTTGGATTTAATCTGAATCAGGGTCGCAGCCATGACGAGAAACTCCCCTGCGACCGTCAAGTTGAGGTCTTCCATCGCCTCAATATAAGTGAGGTATTGCTGGGCAATCAGGTGGATGGGAATGTCATAGATATTGATCTCGCTCTTCTTAATCAGATGGAGCAAGAGATCAAGCGGCCCCTCGAAGTTCTCGATGCGAACCTGGTAGGGCAGTTCGGTTTGTTCGGTGTCGTCTGAGTGGTTATCCACAAGCGGACTTATACCAGCTTTGGGGGAGACGGAGCAAGCCTCCATCTATTAGTAGTGGTCGCAAGGAGAAACCGCCATCTTCACCGCGAACGAATCAGATAGGCGATCAGCATGGCACTGAAGATCAGGAGTGAGAGGATGATCGCATACTGCACGGTCTGATTTTCGAGCCCCAGGGGGGCCTGTCCGGTCGCCGATCTGGTGGCTCGGGTAAACAGCGGCCCCTGTTCGAAAAAGACTTTGGAGAAGTCTTCTCGCCCTTTGAACTTGGCATCGGAAAAGTCCGCCGCCGAGCGGAACGTCGCCCGCCGAAAGTAGGCGTCTCCTTCGAACAGGGTAAAGGTAAAGAACGCCTCCCGGTCGAACGTCGCTTCAGAAAAATCTGCCAAGCCCTGGAACCGGCTACCGGAAAACCCAGTGCCCAACTTGAAATAGGTACGCGACAGATTGGCATCCTTTTCGAAGACCACTTCCAAGAACTCCACCAACCCATTGAACCCCGATTGCTGGAAAGTCACCGGCCCGTGAAAGACAGATCGATGGAATCTCGTATGGGGGCCAAAGGCCGTCTTCTCCGCAAAGAGGTCGCGCAGAAATCGCCCCTGCACAAAATAGCTCTCTTGCAAGAACACCGCACCTGACAGCGTCACAGGCTGCACGAACAGAGACTGTGAGAGATCCACGATCTGCTCGAACTTCGTCCCGCTGAACGTCACGGGCCCCTTCATGACCAGCAGTCCTTGCCGCGATTGATGCCTGATCGCTCCGCGCACCACCGAATTGACGATCGTCATGGAACCGGCAACCACGCGGACCTCCCGCCCCTGCAGTTCCTTCATCCCCTCAAGCTCGGACGGCAACGGACCGACGGGCAAAGTATCCAGCGACAGGTCGCCGCGAACCACCACCCCTGAGAGATCGAGGCCCTTCCCCTCCTTGAGCGCCTGGAGCAACTGCATCGCATCCACCGCTCGCGCCTCTCGTTCCTGTTCAGTGCAGTCCGCACCCAGATGCAGCATGAACGCCGCGCCTGCCCCTGAAGCAGACCGCTCCACCGAACAATTTGACGCCACGGCACCGATCGGCAGCCCGAGAAGAACCATTCCGCCCGCTATGATCCATATAGATATCCGATTCATCATGCAGGCCCTTATACGGAATGCCACGGCCCAACGCAAGACAAGAACCGCTGAATGACTGTACGGCTCAACAGAAATTGCTACACTTTCGAGAGCGAACAGCGCTGAACGCGGAACGATGAAGGGACAATCGTACCTCTCATCATCGTTCATCGCTCAGCGTTTTATCCCACGAAGGAGCCCCCACGATGCCACGTCATCTTGCTGCCATTTATACGTTAGTCCTCACCCTTCTCTGTGGAATCCCAGCCGCAGTCCGCGCGGATACGATCATTGAGCTCCCGGTCCTGGCGGCAATCCACCAAAATAATCTCGGCGTGTTTGAAGTCCTCATGATGTGGTGGGATAAAAAGCCCGACCCGAATCCCATTCGACTGCAATGGCTCCTTGCCGGCGTGCGGCTGGGCGATG
>VFKF01000295.1 GCA_009885705.1 Nitrospira sp.
CTGCACCACAAGAACAGAGGGCCTCGGAGATCGCCCGCGACAGCCTGAACCAGGCACAAGAACAGGACCAAGTCCGCAAGCAAGCTGACGCACCGGTCGCTGCGCTCAGTAAGACAGCACCAAGAGCGACCTCGTCTGCGGACCAGACACTCACCGCAAGCGCAGCACCATCAGTCAGTGCGCGAACGCTCTTTTACGGCGGGGGAGCTGCGAGGGCCGATAGCCGCACGATGGCTCAAGAAGAAGAAGAGCGAATGCGCAAACCGCTTGCGGAGTCGGCGCCTCAACCCAACCAGCCTGAGCGCAAACTGAATGGGTACGCCATGACAGGGAAGGTTATGGGTTCGGCAGTCCAGTCCAAGCCGCTCGGACTCCGCTACAGTTTTGTCGTTCGTGGAACAGATGGGCAGGATCGAGAAGTGGATGCAACGACCTCTGTGAAAAACACCGCGCCGACACACCTCACCCTGGAGGCCAATCAAGTTGCCTATCTACAAGTCTGGATGACGGTCGGTACCTCACCCACGCAACTGCTCTTGCCCGAAAAGAAAACAGGTCAGATCTCCCTGAAGATTGCCGCGAGCCAAGGACAACAGATTCCCTTGCCGACCGAGAGCGGGCCCCTGACCCTCACCGTTCGCCTCTCTCGAGTTCCATTCGGCCCGATCACGAGGCAGGAAGCCGCCATGTTCGACCGGCTCTCTCCCGACCAACTCCAAGAAGCCGTCACGCAGGAACAGGCCACCTACGTCGTCAACCAAGACCCAGCCTCTACGGCACAGCTCTCCGTCGAAATCCCGCTCGGTCGGTAACGATTCTACAAGCACAGGAACTGACCACCATGATGATCGTCTTTCTTATTCTCGAAGGCTCTAACGAACCACTTTAATCTGGCGACACTTCATCGCTTATCCGTTGCAGTAAAGACGGAACAGCCTCGTAGGATGCTCAAAACGTTCGTCCAGCAAGGCCGCTGGCGAATCGAAACCGGAGGCGTACCCCGGGGGTACGTTGAGGATTTCGATGAGCCGAGAACGAAGCTGGCGGGCGTTTTCAGCATCCTACAAGAAGTTGATCACCACCAGCCCTGCAATCGCAGCGACTCCACCGATGCAGCAGAGCAGAAACCCGGCGGCTCCAGCCACAAACCAGGGCCTGACTCGCCTGAACTCTTGCGGCGTCAGTAACGGATGCAATTCGACGGGAGCCCTCCACCAGCGAGGCGGGAGCGTCGTGCGGGGCGTGAGCTGTCGGTAGAGTACGACGTGATACCACAGGCCCGTGGGAATCCCGATGAGGAGGCCTACAGCCAAGACCCAGAGCCCCAGCTCGATCATGATCTGCGGCGTGACCACAAGCGTGATGAGCGCGATCACACACAGACCCACCAGACTCGCGAGGACCAGCAGCAGTTCCAG
>VFKF01000435.1 GCA_009885705.1 Nitrospira sp.
CGGAGATCGGTATTGAATTGACTCACCGTGGATCGGTAGGGATCGATAAACGTATCGATCGTCAGATACTGATTGATGGCCGGCTGCTGGCCTGGGACAACCCCGGCTCCACGGCCGAATGCCGCGCCCGCCAGCTGAGCCTGGGTAAACTGCGGCGTCGTATTGCCGATCACCGCCCGCATCCAGAGGTCGGACAGTTTCTTGCCGTCAATGGCCACCGTCGCCGGCTGCAGCGGTTGCGTAATCGACCCAAGCTGCGGAGAGGCCCCCGGAGTAAAATCGCGCGCTCTCGTCTGCGCCGCACCCACGTGATAGCTCTGCGCCATCGTAAAATCCAGCCAGTTGAAACTGCTGCCGCCCTCTTGCTCCAGCAACCGGCTACGGATGGCATAGGTCAGCAAGTTTTTCTTCGGCAGATCGTCCACCTGATCGATCTGCGTAATCTTCGACTGATCCGTGGGCGGCACATACTCATAGACCACGCTCGGTTCGAGCGTATGCAGGAACGAGCCACCGTCTCCCACACCGAATCGTCGGCTGAGCTTCGAGGTCGCGTCAAGGCTCGCCCACAACGTCTCCCGATGCTGACTATTGCTCGATTCGACGCCTCGGGTGTAATAGACCTCTCGGACCTTCGCTTGCGGCGTCAAACCGATAATGTGCCCCAAGTCGATGACATCGGTGGTGAGACCGGGCATCACATCCACCCGGTTGAGCGTAAAGCCCTGCTCACGATAGAAATTCACATAATTGCTGTCCAACCCAAGGAGCAGCGGCGAGTTGAAGAGCGACAGGTTGGGAAGGCTATAGCCGGTTTCCGGCAACCGCTGGAACGTATCCTTACCTCCCGCCTGGAGAGGCTGCAGGTATTGACCGAGAAAATAGAGGTTCCCATAGGGCAGCCGCTGCGTGGCTAAGATATTATTTTCACTGCTCGGGAGCGCCCGTTGAGCGCCTGAGTTACTGAGCTGTTGCAAATAGTTTGGGTCGGTCACAAAGTTTACCTGGGCGCGCAACAACAAATCCGGCGTGAACTGCTGCGTATGGGTCCCGGCGATGAGGGCGCGGGACTGCGACGCACTGGCCCCGGTGTCGGTAACGCCTGACACATTCGGCAATTTCGTCTGTTGCAGAAAGCTGACGAACCATTGCCCTTTCGATTTCTGGTCCAGGACATAGCGATACTCGAAATCGCTTCCGTAGCCGAGGTTGCTGTAATACGAAGGAGAGATCGTCAGATCCTGGCTAGGATTGATGGCCCAATAAAAGCTTTCCTGGAGGTGCGTCCCGAATCGATTGTCGTACCCGACATTCGGAATAAG
>VFKF01000405.1 GCA_009885705.1 Nitrospira sp.
GCAGTATGCCAACCGGTAGAAGCCATTTCAAGATCACGCCAGGCCAAACATGATAAACTGTTTCGACTCGTCCTCTCTCTTACGACTTAGGTGAAGGAGTACGATTATGCCTCATGATTTCATGCCAGGTCTCGCCGGTGTCCCTGCAGCAAAATCCGCGATTAGCGATGTAGACGGCCAACGCGGTGTGCTGGAATATCGGGGCATTCGCGTTGAAGAGTTATGCCTGCGATCCTCCTATCTCGAAACCGCCTATCTGTTGCTCTTCGGTCACCTTCCCACTGAATCAGAGCTCGCGCGATGGCAGGAAGATATCGTCCATCACCGCCGTATTAAGTTCAAGATCGTCGACCTCCTGAAATGCTTGCCGGAACAGGGCCATCCGATGGATGCCTTGCAAGCAGCCGTTGCTGCCTTGGGCATGTTTTATCCTGGCAGAAACGTGAAGGACATCGAGAACAACTACTGGTCGGCCGTCAGACTTGTGGCCAAATTACCCACGATCGTTGCAGCCTGGGCGCGCCTTCGGCATGGAAACGAATATATCCCACCGCGCGATGATCTGGGTTTTTCCGAAAACTTCCTCTATATGCTGACGGAGAAGGAGCCGCTTCCTCTCTGGGCCGAGATTTTCGACGACTGTCTGATCCTCCATGCGGAACACACGATGAATGCCTCAACCTTCACCGGCATGGTCACCGCTTCGACGCTGGCCGATCCCTATACAGTTGTCGCTTCCTCGATTGGAGCCCTGAAGGGCCCGCTGCATGGCGGAGCCAATGAAGAAGTCGTGCAAATGCTGAAACAGATCGGCGAACCGGAAAAGGTTCGGACTTACCTTGAAGAACGGGGAGGCGAGAAGCAGAAACTGATGGGTTTTGGGCACCGGGTGTACAAGGTGAAAGATCCCCGGGCGACAATCCTCCAGACGCTCTGCGAACGGCTCTTCAAGGCATGTGGCAGTTCACCGTTGTATGAGGTTGCGCTGGAGGTCGAGCGCGTCGCGGAGGAGCGGCTGAAGGGAAAAGGGATTTACCCCAATGTCGACTTCTATTCCGGAATCGTCTACGAGAAAATGGGCATCGAGACCGACCTCTTCACCCCGTTATTTGCTATGGCTCGAGTGTCCGGGTGGTTGGCCCATTGGCTGGAACAGCTGAAGGAAAATAAACTCTACCGGCCGGATCAAATCTACTCCGGCGAGCACAATCGAACCTATGTCCCCATCGGCGAACGTTAGCCTCCCGCCCCTTGACTCTGCGTCGGTTCGAGTTATCTCGTTCTTTAGAGAGACGAACGGCGCGCGCGCAGAGTCATTCTGAGACAGTCCACATACATAAGAGGGAGGTCTGTTATGACACTCGTACGGTGGGATCCGTTTCGTGAACTTGAAGACATGTCGAATCGGTTACATCGAATGTACAGCCCTCCGACTGCGCCGCAGACGAACGGCAAGGAAGCGATCGTCGTCGCCGACTGGGCGCCATCCGTCGATGTCAGCGAAACGGACGGAGAGTACCAGATCAAGGCAGAGATTCCTGACGTAAAGAAAGAGGACGTGAAGGTGACGCTGGAAGATGGTGTGCTCACCATCCATGGCGAGCGCAAGTTTGAAAAAGAAGAGAAGGGGAAGAAATATCATCGGGTCGAGCGGTCCTACGGGAGCTTCGTTCGCAGCTTCGCTTTGCCCGATCTCGTCGATGAGGCGAACGTGAAGGCCGAGTTCAAGGACGGAGTCTTGAATCTCAAGCTGCCCAAGTCCGAAAAGGTGAAACCAAAAGCGATCGAAGTCACGGTCGGCTAATCGGCATTCATCTCTTTTAGCTGGAATAGAGGCCCGCTTCGGCGGGCCTCTTCTTTTGATCCCCTGTCCGACCATCCAATCTGTTTCGGATCGCAGTCTCCCTGGCCGGCCAACACTCTCTTGTGTAAGCAGGTAGCCAACGTTTATTATGGCGCCCGCGACAGCTTGCACTCTTACACCGGAGTAGTATCCATGAAGAAGACAGCGACTCAATCATCCCCTTCGACCAGAATTGAACGCGATACCATGGGCGAACTGGCCGTGCCAACCACAGCTTATTATGGTGTGCAGACCGCCCGCGCTATTGAGAACTTCCCGATCAGCTCGTTACGATTTCCCCGCGCCATGATCCGGGCGATGGGGATGATCAAGCGCGCTGCTGCAACAGTCAATCACTCCTTGGGTCTCCTCGATAAGAAGCCTGCAGATGCGATCAAGTTGGCTGCGACTGAAGTCGTCGAAGGGAAACTCGACGCCGAATTCCCCGTCGACATTTTCCAAACCGGCTCAGGCACCTCGACGAATATGAATACCAACGAGGTCATCTCCAATCGCGCCACCGAGCTGTTAGGCGGAGCCAGGGGCAGTAAGTTGGTGCATCCCAACGATCACGTCAATCTGGGCCAATCCAGCAACGACGTGATTCCCACGGCCATTCATATTGCCGCCGGTGAGATGATGCAGCAGCAGCTCATTCCAGCACTCACCCGTCTACAGAAATCGCTCGCGCGTAAAGCTAAGGAGTTCGACAAGATCGTCAAGATCGGCCGTACTCATTTGCAAGATGCCACGCCGGTGCGACTGGGCCAGGAGTTCGGCGGCTATGCACGCCAGATTGAATTGGGCATTCAACGAGTCCGGCGGGCACAAGACGCGCTCAGCGAAGTCGCGCTCGGCGGCACCGCAGTCGGCACAGGGCTCAATTGCCATCCTAGACTCCCAGCCAAGGTTATGGCTATCGTGTCGAAAGAAACCGGCTGCACGTTTAAAGAAGCGAAGAACCACTTTGAAGCGCAGTCTGCTCAGGATTCGCTGGTCGAGGCGAGCGGGGAATTGAAGACCATCGCGGTTAGCCTGATGAAGATCGCCAACGACATTCGCTGGCTTGGGTCCGGCCCACGTTGTGGACTCGGCGAAATCAATCTGCCTGAGACACAGCCCGGTTCGTCCATCATGCCGGGCAAAGTCAATCCGGTGATTGCCGAATCCGTCACGATGGTCTGCGCCCAGGTGATTGGAAATGATGTGACGGTCACCGTAGGAGGGCAGGCGGCCAACTTCGAGCTGATCGTCATGTTGCCGGTGATGGCCTACAACGTATTACAGTCCATCGAACTCCTCTCGACCGCCTCCAATAATTTCGCCGTCAAGTGTATCGACGGCATCAAAGCGAACGAAGAGCGCTGCCGGAGCTTGATCGAAGAAAGCCTGGCCATGTGTACGGCATTGGCTCCTGAGATCGGGTACGAAGCTGCGGCAAAACTCGCCAAGGATGCCTATAAATCAGGCAAGACCGTGCGCGAGATGGCGAAGGAACAGAAAGTCCTCTCGGACAAACGGCTCACCGAACTCCTCGACCCCTGGCGCATGACGATGCCCGGCGGACCAGTAGGGAGTGCGGGAGGATAGACTTTCCTTTGACAGCTCAAAATATCCTATGCTAAAGTCCGCGGAACTGTTGAGCTTCTTGATATTTATCTCTTAAATCCATCTAGGAAACTACGCATGAGCGCAACGAACTCCCATGTGATTATTGTGGTCGGCGCAGGGCCGGCAGGTATGGCGGCGGCAAGCTCTTTGGCAAAGGCCGGACATGAAGTGATTATTCTCAATCGAGACATCAAGTTCGGTGGATTGGCCGAATATGGCATCTTCCCAGCCAAGCTCAAGCTGCGCGGCGGTCTCAAGAAGCAATATTGGGAGCTGCTCCAGCAGCCGAATGTCCATTACTTCGGCAATATCTCAGTCGGCAAGGGGAAAGACCTCACAGTAGAGGACGTTCGTGCCCTTGGCGCGAGCGCAGTCGTCTTTGCCATCGGCGCACAGGGCACGAAAGCGATCGGTGTGGAAGGGGATTCGGCCCAGGGTGTGTTTCACGCGAAGGATGTGGTCTACCATTTCAATCGGCTCCCAGGATTTGGCGATCGTCCGTTTGAGATGGGCAAACATGTGGCGATCATCGGAGCCGGCGATGTGATGGTCGACATCGCCCATTGGCTGACTCGATACAAAAAAGTAGAGCGTGTGACGGCCATCGTGCGTCGAGGACCTGCCGAGCGTAAGTACAATCCGAAAGAAATTCGTGCAGTCTGTGCCAACATGGATGTGGACGGGATTACCAAAGAAGTGGCTCGGATCAAAGACCGCCTCGCTGCGGTCGGCCAGAACGCAGACGAGATACTCAAGGCTCTGACAGATGAATTTGTAAAGTGCGAGCCGAAAGTCAGCGACACAAAGATGGGCTTCAAGTTCTTGGCCTCCCCAAAGCGCATCCTGGTGGACGCAAACAATCGTGTGCGTGGCCTGGAAATGGAAGACAACAAGTTAGAGCCTAAGGGCAGTGATAC
>VFKF01000341.1 GCA_009885705.1 Nitrospira sp.
CGCGAATACCGGCACGCTCTTCCTCGACGAAATCGGCGACCTCAGCGCCATGACACAAGCCAAGCTGCTGCGTGTCTTGCAAGAACGAGAGTTCACCAGAGTCGGCGGGGTGCAATCCATCAAGGTGGATGTGCGCATCGTCACCGCGACGAACAAGAACCTTGAAGAGCTCGTTCGCAAAGGACAATTCCGCGAAGATCTCTACTACCGCATCAACGTCATTGCGCTGTATTTGCCCCCGCTCCGTGAACGCGGTGAAGACGTTCCCCTCCTCGCCAAACATTTTCTGGCAAAGCGCATCGAGGAAGAAAACCGGCCGCCGCAAGAATTTTCCAAAGATGCCGTCGATCTTCTCTCTCGCTATCCCTGGCCTGGCAATGTGCGGGAAATGGAGAACATCATCGAGCAGGCATTCATTTGGTCCAAGGGGTCTGACACCATCACCCCCGAACATCTTCCGACCATCCTGAAGAACGACACTCGCTCCACCTCACTACGCGATGACACCCTCGCCGGACGACTATCACTCGAAAAAGCTGTGATGGAATTCGAGCGCGAAATTATCTTAGACGCCCTGAAACGAACAGGTTATATCCAAACTCATGCCGCCAATCTGCTCGGAATCAGCCGCCGGATGCTGAAATACCGCATGGACACCTTGGGAATCGGCCGGCCAGACCAGGAAGTCAATGCCGAACCTCAGGCCGTAGTGCAGGAATAGCACAGTCATTCAGCCTACTGCGTCATTTTTGCACGATTTGGCTTCAGATTTCCTCGCTAAGCTACGTAGTGTTTCGCTCAAGAAAACTACATATGGGTCTCCGATCTAGGCACCCCACACTCTGTTGAGATGCAGGCTCTAACATGCTGAAACGGAACAGGAATTGCTTTAAAAAGCAGCAGATGCTTTCAAAGGTGCCTGGTTAGCGAGAGAGGACATTATGACCTTACCTGTGATTCCTGAGCCGGCGAAGAATCCGCCGACCCTTCTTGTAATCGACGATGAGGCAGGACCTCGTGACGCCCTGACAGCGATTCTCAGACCCTTCTTTACGCTCCTCGCCGCAGAATCAGCCAGTGCAGCAATTGACATACTCAACTCCAGGCCTGTCGACATCATTACACTCGACCAGAAACTTCCGGACCGCCAGGGCTTAGACCTCCTGCAAGAAATCAAGCATGACCATGCCGAGGTTGAGGTCATCATGGTGACCGGGTACGGGAGCTTAAAGTCCGCCATGGAGGGCATACGCCATGGCGCGGCCGGCTACCTGCTCAAACCTTTCAACGTCACAGAATTGCTGTCACTGGTCAACCAGACCGTCGAAAAGAAGCAACGGCTCGACTTCCTCAGACATTTCCTCAGGACATCGACCGGACTCTGGGGATCGGAATCCGAAGGCGCCCAGGCGTGGCAACAATTGCTCACGGGATACCAGGCGATCGGAAAATCGACGCACGAACCGGCATCTCGCTGCGAATCCACCCCGAGCCAGCTGCTCCCTCTGCTCTCAGACCTGCTCGAAGCCAAGGATCGGCAGCTCCTCAACCACTGCAGCCGAGTTAGCTTCTACGCGACCCTCTTGGCGAACCGCATCGACCTGACGATTGCTGAACAAAAATCGTTAGCCTTGGGCGCATTCCTCCACGACATCGGCAAGATTGGGCCTGAGACCTATCAATTTGCTGAAGATGAAATCGCGATGTCTGGGGAATCCGTCGGTAATCGGCTCCATCCCGAGCTGGGAGGGAAACTCGTGTTGCCATTGGGCCTGCCGGCTGAGGTGGGACAGATCATTGCCTATCACCATGAACGCTGGGATGGCTCAGGTTATCCCTATGGACTGCAAGAAGAAGGCATTCCTCAACTGGCCCGTATCGTCTGCCTGGCCCAAGCATTCGACCATCTGACCGCAGAGCTTCCAGGCCGATCGCCTCTCTCGATTGATGACGCCTGCCAACATATGCGTGCGCATGCAGGCACGCACTTCGAACCAAAATTAACAGAACTCTTTACGCGCGTGATCCAGGAATGCAAAGCATGCCTTCCTGCAATGGCGACAGCAACAACCCCTGCCGACTGATCTGACGTCTCCCCCGCTCACTCAGACCGTTTCCCCTTCGCCCCCGCAATGAGCTCCGCTGCCGTTTCACGCACTTTTTTCGTAATGGTCAGTCCGCCCAACATTCTGGCGATTTCCTCTTCTCGTCCTATCCCCTTGAGCGCTCTGACCGATGTGGATGTGCGCTGACTCTCCAGTCCCTTTTCTACCAGCAGATGATGCTCCGCTTGAGCCGCAACCTGAGGAAGATGGGTGATACAGAACACTTGATGGAACGACCCGAGCTTGCGCAATCTCGTTCCCATGGCGGCAGCGACCGCCCCGCCCACACCCGTATCGATTTCGTCGAATACCAACACCGGCACCTGGTCCATCTCGGCCAATACTGTTTTGAGCGCCAACATAATCCTCGACAGCTCACCGCCCGAGGCTACACGGCCCAACGGCCTCGCTGGTTCACCAGGATTGCTTGAGAGCAGAAACTCTACTCGGTCACGCCCAGCCGATCCAAGCCCCTCATCCGACTCATCACTCAAGACCGTGACTTGAAAGATGGCCTGCTCCATTTTCAACGCGACCAGCTCTGCCCCCACGAGCGACGTCATTCGCTTGGCTGCGTCCATTCGCTTCTTCGACAGCTGTTGGGAGAGCGTGCGAAGGTGTCGAGCCGACTCGTCCAACCGTGCGGTCAATTCAGCAGTACGCTCTTCACGATTATCCAAAAGTTGCAGCTCCTCCTGCACCCGTCTTCCCGTCGCAAGTATTGCCTCGACCGACCCTCCATATTTTTTCTTCAGTTGCTGGATGAGATCGACTCGGTCCTCCACGACAGCCAATCGGTCAGGATCGGCTTCTAGCCGTTCTGCATAATCACGCAGTCGTCCTGCCAGCTCCTTGAGCTGGATCGCGGAGTCCTTCGCCGCCTGCTCACAATCACCCATCGCTGTGTCAGTTTGAGCCAACTCTGCAAGAGTCCGTTCAATCCGCCCAAGCCTCGTGAGAACCGCCTGCTCATCCTCCTGCAATTCCACATAGGCCTCATGGGCCCATTCCCTGAGTCGATGTGCATGGACCAGTCGCTGCCGCTCATGACGAACCCGCTCTTCTTCATCGGGCAGCAAGCCGGCTTGCTCGATCTCTTGCGACTGAAACCGCAACATGTCTTCGAGTCGCGCACGATCGACACCTTCATGCTGCAAGGCATCCAACTGCGTGCGAAGATCCTTCCATGCCTGGTAAGTCTGCTCGTACCGCCCACGTAACTCATGGAGCCGTCCGAACGCATCGAGGGCATCGAGTTGTTTGGCCGGGGCCAGCAGCGATTGCTGCTCATGCTGACCATGGATATCGACGAGGGTGCCCCCGAGCTCTTCGAGCACACGGAGGGGGCAGAGGCTGCCGTTGAGGTAGACCCGATGGCGACCGGATCGAGAGAGGACGCGCCGAAGAATCAATTCGGACTCGTGCTGACCGATGAGGTCTAGCGACCGCAATCGCTGGAGGAGTGGATGGGTATCTGGGAGATGGAATGATGCTTCGAGCTGAGCCTCGTCTTCGCCAGTACGAATCTGGTCGGTGGAAGCCCGTCCACCGACCAGCAACGCAATCGCATCGATGAGGAGAGATTTGCCAGCCCCGGTCTCCCCGGTCAGGACAATAAACCCCGACTGGAATTGGAGACTGAGCTGCTCAATGAGCGCGAAATTGACGATGCGCAACTCGAAGAGCATTGCGGCAGGTGGCTACATTCCTAGGCTGAGCCGGCTGGTTGCGCCAGCAGGGAATCGATCATTTCCTTGAACTGCCGCTTGGGTCTGGCACCAACGAGTTTTTCCACGACCTGGCCGTTCTTGAAAAACAGAATCGTCGGGATACTCATGACCTGATAGCGGCCTGCCACTTCCGGATTCTCATCGGTATTGAGCTTCCGCACCTTCATTTTCCCGGCATATTCTTTGGCCAACTCCTCAATGATCGGAGCGACCATTTGGCAGGGGCCACACCAGACCGCCCAGAAATCGACCATCACCAGTTCAGCGGACTTCATAACATCGGCGTCCCACGTACCATCTTCAACTTTCAGTGCATCACCAGCCACGTCGTATTCCTCCTTCGCTGAGCACGGAAATAATTTCAAATCGATGTGGCATCGTATACCAGCCCTCTTCGGGGAGTCAAATCCATCGAGACGATGTGCGGCGTGCCCCGCGCCGTTCCACGGCATGATCGACTCACCGGGCTACCCCTCCCATTCCTGTCTGGGGCAGAAGCGACTGGGCCCTTCCATAGGGCCCACCAGGCGCGGCCCAGGGCAGACCTTTCTCCCCGACCAATAGCGGACTGAGAATACTCCGGAGCACCGCCGTACCGAAGTTTTCCGTCCAACCAATGCCCGTCAGGCTCAACATGAAGTTGTACTGAGCACGATCCGGGAACTGTAGATAGTAGAGCCCCAGAGACCAACACTTGCAGGGATTCTGGTAGAGCGCCACCACATCGTACTCCGGGCTCTTGCCGTTCTTCACGTCGTAATAACCCTTGGCGCCGATCGTCCAGCCCCAGGGTGTCCGAAACCCTCCGCCTGCCGTGACAAACTGAATTTCTTCGGTAGGCGCATAGACCTCATTGAACGAAACGGGGTTCCAGACATCGCCGCGGCGGACGCGGTTCCCATCGCGAGAGAATCGCTGTCCGACTTCCATGTACCAGTAGTTCGACTGTTGCACCCGGAGATCGGTATTGAATTGACTCACCGTGGATCGGTAGGGATCGATAAACGTATCGATCGTCAGATACTGATTGATGGCCGGCTGCTGGCCTGGGACAACTCCGGCTCCACGGCCGAATGCCGCGCCCGCCAGCTGAGCCGGCGTGAACTGCGGCGTCGTATTGCCGATCACGGCGCGCATCCAGAGGTCGGACAGTTTCTTGCCGTCAATGGCCACCGTTGCCGGCTGCAGCGGTTGCGTAATCGACCCAAGCGGCGGAGAGGCCCCCGGAGTAAAATCGCGCGCTC
>VFKF01000081.1 GCA_009885705.1 Nitrospira sp.
CGGTATTCAGCGGGGCATACACTTTCTCGATCCGACGCGGGTGACGATCAGTTACGAGATGCCGCTGAACGAAGTCATTCTCGATTTCTACGATAAGCTCAAGTCGCGCACGCAGGGCTATGCCTCGCTCGATTATGAGCTGCTCGGCTATCGCGAGTCCGATCTCGTGAGGCTCGATATTCTCTTGAACGGCGAGGCGGTCGATGCCTTGTCCTTTATTACCCATAAGGATCGTTCCATTCACCGCGGGCGTCAACTGGCCGAGAAAATGAAGGAACTCATTCCCCGGCAGATGTACGAGATCGCCATTCAAGCGGCGATCGGGAGCAAGGTCATCGCGCGCGAGACGATCGGGGCCATGAAGAAGAACGTGCTGGCGAAATGCTACGGTGGCGATATCACGCGGAAACGCAAGCTCCTCGAGAAGCAGAAGGAAGGGAAGAAGCGCATGAAATCCGTGGGGAACGTGGAAGTGCCGCAAGAGGCCTTCCTCGCCATTCTGAAAGTCGGTGACGAGTGAGCGGGGAGACGGATCGTCCCTCGCCGGACGATCTCACCTCTGCGACCGTTGATGGGCAGGCGGATGCTGCGGGAACGCCGGCGCTGTCGCAGCTTGGCCGAAAGTCGCTCTTTCGCGAATATGCGGAAGCCATCGTGGTCGCGATGCTCCTGGCCTTTGCGATCCGGGTGTTCGTCGTTCAGGCCTTCAAGATTCCATCCGGCTCAATGATTCCGACATTGTTGATCGGGGATCATATCCTGGTCAGCAAGTTGTCCTACGGCATTCAATGGCCCAGCCAGTGCAAGTTTCAGGCAGCCTTTCCTCCCGTCAATTGTTACGCGTCGCAAGCGCTCATCGAGTTCGGCAAGCCGCAACGGGGCGACGTGATCGTGTTCCGGTTTCCCGAAGACGAGGAAAAAGATTTCATCAAGCGCATTGTCGGGGGGCCTGGCGATACCGTGCAGGTTCGAAATAAAGCCATTGTGGTGAATGGGACGGTGCTCGACGATAAAGCGTTCACGCAACGGATCGACCCGGGCATTATCGATGGCACCATCAATCCGCGCGATAACTTCGGGCCGGTGACCGTGCCGGAAGGCGCCTATTTTGTGATGGGCGACAATCGAGACCAAAGTTTGGACAGCCGGTTTTGGGGGTTCGTGCGCGAGGAGAAAATTCGCGGCAAGGCATTCCGCATCTACTGGTCGTGGAGCGGGCAGGGACAATGGACGGAGTGGGTCAGATGGGATCGATTCGGCAAAGCCATTCAGTAGGAAAAGCCACGAGACAAGCGCCTGCGGGCTCCGGGGGGCAGGGCCGTGGAGGCGAGGCCTCTCCCACAGCGCTTCGGCAGTATATTCAGCGGTTCCCGCAAGCTAGCGTCCTCGTCATCGGCGACCTCATTCTTGATCATTATATTTGGGGCCGTGTGAGCCGCATCTCGCCGGAAGCCCCGGTCCCGGTTGTCCAGGTTGATTCCGAATCCTTGAGGCTTGGCGGCGCGGCGAATGTTTTCAATAACGTGTTGGCTTTGGGCGGCAAAGCGGATTTGTGCGGCGTCATCGGCTCCGACGAAACCGGACGGATGCTCCTCAAGGAGCTGGGGGGGACCCGCTCAGGACGCGGCGGGGTCGTGATCGACCAGGACCGCCCAACCACCAGGAAGTCCCGCGTCATCGCCCATAACCAGCAGATCGTGCGGTACGACGTGGAACGCCGGGCAGAACTGAAACCGGCGATGCAGCGGCGGATTCTCCGCTATGTCGAATCTCGGTTACGGGAATTATCCTGCCTTGTCGTATCGGACTATGCCAAGGGTGTGGTCAGCGCGACCTTGATGACGGACCTCACGCGGCTAGCGGCGTTGCGCGGAATCCCCTTGATCGTCGACCCGAAAGTCGAACACTTCAGCTACTA
>VFKF01000551.1 GCA_009885705.1 Nitrospira sp.
CCATAACGAATATTATCGAGAATCGTCCCGCCGAACAGGATCGTCTCTTGCGGAACCAGCGCGATCTGCCGATACCAGCTATCCATGGTGACTTCGCGAAGATCCTGTCCGTCGATCGTGATGCGCCCTTCCGTGGGATCGTAGAAGCGGTGGAGCAAGTTCATCACGGTCGTTTTCCCTGCGCCGGTGGGACCGACGATGGCGACGAGTTCACCCGGCTTGGCTTCGAATGAGATATCCGTCAAGACCGGTTGCCGTGGGTCGTAGGCAAAGCCGATGTGTTCCGCCCGGATATGTCCCGAGACGGAGGACAACGACGTGGCCGTGGGGGAGTCGCTCACTTCAGAATGAGTGTCCAGAATTTCGAAGACCCGTTGTGTGGCGCCCTGCGCTTCCCTGATCTGTGCGAACACACGGGCGGCGGAACTGAACGGACCGATCAGGATGCCGGCAAAGAGGACGAAGGCGAAGAGATCGCCGGGCGATACGGTTCCGTCGATGACTTGGAGTCCCCCATACCATAAGACCGCGGCGGCGGCGGAGAAGGTGAGGAGGCTGATGACGGGGACGAATACCGCCATGATGTTTGCCCGTTGCATCGTCAACGATAAGGTCTGTTCGACTTGTGTGGAAAACCTGGCTTCTTCTCGTTCTGTTTGCACGAAGGACTTTACGATGCGAATGCCGGAGATCACTTCTTCGATCAAGGTGCTCAAGGCTGCAGTCTGGTCTTGAATCGAGGTCGAGAGGGATTTCAGTCTGCGCCCGAAAAATTTCGCCACAAGGACGAGTAATGGGAGCAGAACCAGGATCAATAGGCACAACCGCCAATTCATCATCAGTAAGAACGTGATCCCTCCGATGAAGGTCACGAGCTGTTTTGCGCTGTCGATTGGCGTTTCCGTGACGACGGATTGGATGACCGTGACGTCGTTCATGAGTCGTGACAGAAGTTCGCCGGTGCGTCGACGGGCGAAGAAGCTGACGGAGAGGGTATGCAGATGTTTAAAGAGGTGTTGGCGGAAGTTGGCGACGATGCGTTGGGAGATCCAGGCGGTCAGATAGCTGTGGCCCATCGAGCAGAGGCCTTGCAGGAGGACGAGCCCGAGAAAGAGGGAGATCAGCTCCGTCATTCTGGACTGGTCGTGCTGGACGGTAATGACGTCCCATAACGTGCCGGCTAACCGCAGCAGGGCCAGATTGATCGCGGCGACCACCATGACCAGCAGGCCTGCGAGGGCCATACGGGAGAGGTAGGGCTTCAGGAACGGGAGAAATCGTGAGAAGGTGGACATGTTGAGGGACGATTGTAGAGGGGCGGCTGCGAATACATCACGAAAGAACGGCAGAGGTGACGTCTCAAGGTCCCTGGAAGAGTCGATCGCTACAGCTGTGCGATCGACTCGATCAGGTTCTTATTGACGGCCACGAACTCCGAGCGATCCTTATCATCGATCACCACGTCGGTGAGGCTGATAAAGAGGCGTTGCTCTTCGTTGATCGCATCGGACACACGATGTCTCATGGGAGGAATGAGGAAGTCGCCAACGTAGACGCAGTTCACAGTCCGGACGCGGATGCGAACCTTCTTGCCTTCGGGCACCGACCCCTCCTCCCCGTTCTCGGGTGAGCCTAGCTCTTACGACGTTCGAATTTTTGACGCCGGCGAAGCTTCTTGTACTTGTGCTTGCGCATTTTCTTACGGCGTTTTTTCAAAACACTGGACATGCGTTCTCTCCTGCGAAGGGGGGAGTGTAGAAGTTTCCGTCTCAAATTGCAAGGCCATGAGCGGATTTAATTGATCATGATCGCGGCGGAGGCACTGTAGGGGCCGCTTGACCTGCCTGATACCCATTCCTATACTGCACGCATGATGTACCCACACAAATTTTCACTGCTCCCCGTATTGCTTTTAATCGGTTTGATCGTCTTGGTCGGCGTCGGCTGTAGCGGCAAGACCATTCAATATCCGGAGGATCACGAACGGTACCTCCTGATCGATCGGGCGGTGGAATCGCTTCGCCAAGCCTATGTGAAGAAAGATGCGTCGGAACTCGCGGCAGTCATGATGCCGCTCGAACAGCTGGAACGGTTGCAGGAAGAGGCTCGAGGTGATTTCGAGACGTATAGTGCCATGACGTTGGACTTCTCGCTCGAACGCATCATGATTGAAGGGGACGACATCGACGTCTTCGTGCATTGGCAGGGCCTGTGGAAGAAAGATGCGGACGATCCCGGCCTCCGGCAGCGAGGCCATACGCGATTGCAGTGGGTCGGGACGAAGTCGGTTCTGCTACGCGGGGTTCAAGGCGATTCTCCCTTCGGGATGAAAGCTCGACAGGCCACGACCGATTCCACTCATGCTCCCAAGAAAAAGTAATCTATGACATCTCGTCGATCGCGTGCGCCAGTGGAGGCCGATTTCCTGGTCATCGGGAGCGGTGTGGCCGGTCTCCGCGCGGCATTGGAGCTCAGCCGTTCCGGCCGTGTCATGGTGCTGACAAAGGGCCATCCGCTTCAGAGCAGTTCGATCCACGCGCAGGGCGGGGTGGCGGTGGCGATGAGCGAAGAGGACGATGTGGCGATCCATTTGACCGACACGCTCAAAGCCGGGCATGGGCTCTGCCGAAAAGAAGCGGTGCGGGTCCTCGTCGAAGAAGGGCCTGCACGGATTCAAGAGTTGATAGGGTGGGGGGCGAAGTTCGACAAAGTGGGCGGGAAGTTCGCCTTCGCTCGAGAAGCAGCTCACAGCCGAAGCCGTATCCTGCGTGCGCGGGGGGATGCGACAGGGAATGAGATGGTGCGCGTCTTGATTGCCGAAGTGAATCGGCAGAAGCAGATCCAGCGATTGGACCATCACTTTACCGTGGATCTCGTGGTCGACGCCGGACTTTGTTGCGGGGCGGTGGTGCTGGATGAAGGATCTGGCCGTCAGTTTGTGCTGCCGGCACGTGCAATTGTATTGACCACCGGCGGTGCCGGGCAGATCTATGCGCGAACGACCAATCCTGCCAATGCCACCGGTGATGGCATGGCCATGGCGTTGCGTGCTGGCGCGGTGCTGCAAGATATGGAGTTCGTGCAATTCCATCCCACTGCCCTGTATTTGCCGTCGAGCCCGCCATTTTTGCTGTCGGAAGCGATGCGAGGGGAAGGCGCGCAGCTGCGCAACAATAAGGGTGCTCTGTTCATGCAGCGCTACCATCCGATGGGAGCCTTGGCGCCG
>VFKF01000425.1 GCA_009885705.1 Nitrospira sp.
AACGCTTTGCGTGGATTGTCGAACCCGAGCAGGTGCCGGTTTTTCGTGAAGAATTCAGAAACGGAAATCTCCCGCTGCCGGGCACCCATCTCAACCGCCGTGACGGCCGGGGCCACACGAGAGTCGAGTTTCTTCGATGCGGGTAGTTGCGGTGGTGTCTTCGATGGAGAATCGGATTTCGTAGCAGATGTGCGTGGCTTATGCGTGGCCATTCATCCTCTCAAAAGATTTCTGTGCAGAAACCGGGCGGTATTGATATTTGGTTGAATGAACCAGCGAAGCCGCTCCGGCAAAGGCAGGGAGCGAAGCTGGCGGACGTTTTCAGCAGCCTGTTTAGGGTGGGAGGAGCGCGCACCTACCGAGGACAGCATAGGTACGGCGGAAATCTCGGCGGGACTTTAGGCTTCCCAGTCAAGCTGGGCTTGCACACCATCCCAACGCTCGATCCCCTGATGAACCATATTCCCTCGGGGCGTTAAGCTCCCCCCACAGCGATACGATATTCCCCCGCTGGGAGTGAGTCAAGCATTGGCACAATTATGCGTGACCTCCGCCTTCAGCTTCTTCATATTCGTCGATGAGCTGCTCCAACTCATCCAGTTCGCCAGGATGGACATTCTGAAACGAGACTCCGAACGTGTCCTCTCCGACCCACTGGACCCGCGCATCCGCAATCGAAACCGGTTCTTCAGACCCCGGAATGATGAGCCGCACACGGATCACCTTGCCGGGAAAGACTTCAAGGTCGCAGTCGAACTTGGCGCCACCGACCGACAGGTCGAGGGTTACCGCTTCGGTTTCATGGGAGTTTCCCAACAAGAATCCCTGCACCTGTACCGGCACCCGTCTATGTTGGCGACGTTCCATGCAGATTCAAAACTCCTGTCTGAAACGACTCTGCGGCGATCACGATGACCGATCCCTGCATCGCACTCCCACTCAGCAGCGACCATTCCGTTACTTGAGCTTGAGGATCTTGCCATCGAGTTTGGTATCGGCAACGAACTTTTCGAAATTCTTGCTGTAGAGTTCGTTGAGCAACTCCTGCGCATCCTCCGGATCGAACCAGAATACCTGGTTGGTTCCTGTACTGGTCAAGGTCTCGAGGACTTGACTCCCATCAACGTGGTTCTTGACTTGGACCACCATCCGATTCTTGGCGTTGAGGGTCGTCTGCCCCACACCGCTCTTCGCCTCGACCCCAACGTCGACCAGTTTGCCGGTGATCGTCATGTCGGCCCCTGTGGCTCCGGTGCCTTTGGCAACGGTCGCATTCCAGCCCTTCGAATTGAGATAGTCGGCAAAGGCCTGTGCCGTGGCATCGCCGAGCGTACCGCTTGGGAGGCTGAAGTGGCTCTCCCCTCCCCAGAGATGGTGCCTGCTGCCGAGTAGTGACCGGTCTGTGCGATTGTCCTCAAAGGACTGAATTGAGACGGTTGCGGCATTCTTCACAACCGCCTTCTCATCGGCCCCGCATGCCATAGGGACGTTGAGGGCGATGCGTTCGCCCTTGCCTGCACAGCCAGCCGTCAAGACGATTCCGAGGAGCCCGATTCCGACGATGTGCGAGTGCTTCACAAATGCCTCCTTCGTGGTGAAATGGTCTGACGCAGAGCCTGGGATCTGCGACTGTACCTACCCCTGTTTATTTCGTAGCGAAATGCGCACGGCGGTTCTGTTGATAACATTCTTCGTTCTGCTGCTCACAGAAGGGTCTCGTCTCCCCATAACTCGTGATCTGGAGCTGCGCGGCCGGGACACCAAGATCTTGGAGGTATTTCTTGGCCGCGCGCGCCCGTTTCTCACCCAACACGAGGTTGTAGGCAAGGGTCCCCCGTTCATCGCAATGGCCTTCGATAAGCGTCGTCTTACTGCCATTGGCACGAAGCCAGCGGGCATTGCTATCGAGGATCGGCATGGCGGCCTTGTCGATTTGGAAACGATCATATTCAAAGAACACGTCGCCCAACGCATTGTTGTCTGACGCAGCTCCGGACAGGAGCGAGGAATTGGATGAGGAGCTGCCTGCAGGAATGGTCCCGCTGCCAGATGGCCGGTCGAGCGATCGCTCCATCGGTATCGTCTTGATCGCATCCGGTTGGATCGACTCGCTCTTATTCTGGCCGGACTTGGAGGACTGATCTCCGGATGACGAAGCCACTTGTTTGCCGGAGCAGCCCAAGAACAGGAGCATAACGCTCACAGTGACAGACAAGCTGATGACACGACGATTCATAACGGGCCTCCTCAAATTGACATGATCATTGGTTGAACGGTTTCATCATATTCGGCGTGATCGCGAACAGATTGTCATGCCTCTCTATTTATAGGTACTCAGCCTGAGCCCGTCAACCCATAATCTTTACCCTCCCTATCCGACGCTAGATCGAGTCCAATTCAGAGACCAGGAAGTTGCATCCCTCTACGGCTTTCGCTAAGGTGCGGGTCATGACCCATTCCCTCGCGCGTTCACTCGTCCTTGCCGGCGCGAGTGGGCTCTTCCTCCCGCTGAGCTTCCCCAATTACGACCTCGGTCTGATGGCCTGGATCGCCCTCGTGCCGTTGCATTGGGCCCTGGACGGCAAGAGCAAACAGCAAGCGTTCTGGATCGGCTGGCTCTGCGGCACCATTGCCTTTACCGGGATGATGGCCTGGGTGGTGACCGCCATGACCACCTACGGGAAGGTTCCGCTGGTGATCAGCTACGGCATCATGTTGCTGCTGACGGCCTACCTCGGACTCTATGTCGGGCTCTATTCTGCCGGAGCCGTCTGGTGCCGAACCCTGATTCCCCGTTATGGTCTCTTTGCCGTGCCCTGCTTGTGGGTGAGCCTGGAACTGACCCGGACCTATGTGCTGAGTGGCATGCCCTGGGGCCTCCTCGGCTATTCGCAATATCGTACGATTGAAGTCATTCAGATTGCGGATCACATGGGCGTCTATGGGGTCTCCTTTCTGATTGTGCTCGTCAATGTCGCGCTGGCCGAACTCCTGTCCTGGCTGATGCCGCTGCTGCGGGGATTCCGTCCGGCAAAACTGCCCTGGGAACTCGTCGCGATGACGGCATTGCTGGTCACCCTCTCATGGGAATATGGGCTTCGAACGTTATCGGGAGCGCCGTTTTCCGATATCCCTCGCTCGTCCATCAGCGTGGGCGTGGTGCAGCCGAACGTCGATCAGGCCGTGAAGTGGGATACCGCCTATCGGGAGGAGACCCTCGCGCGGTTCGACCGGCTTACAGGACAACTGGGCCGTGCCACCGACTTGGTGATCTGGCCGGAGGCCGCCACCCCCTTCGTCTTTGAGCATGAGCCGGTCTATCAACTTCAACTGATCGCACTGGCCAATCGGGCTCAGGCTCCCATCTTATTCGGAAGCCCTGCCGTACGGTATTATCCCGATCGGCATCCCTATCTGCTGAACAGTGCCTATCTGCTCGCACCGGACGGCCAGCTCCTGGGCCGCTATGACAAACATCATCTGGTGCCATTCGGTGAATATATTCCGTTGAAATCCTCGCTCCTGTTCTTCCTCGACAAATTGGTCGAAGGCATCGGCGATTTCGAAGCGGGACCTGGCCCCACGATTCTGACCGTGACACCGAAGCCGCAATCGGCTGCGGCAGGCACGTCCGGGTCATCGCCACGACCGGTCAAATTCGGCGTAGCAATCTGTTATGAAGTGATCTTCCCGGACCTCGTGCGGCAATTCGCCTCGAATGGGGCGGAGTTCCTCGTGACGATCACGAACGATGCCTGGTTTGGCCGCTCGGCTGCCCCCTCGCAGCACTTTGCGATGGTGGTCTTCCGTTCGGTCGAGAATCATCTGGCCTTTGCCCGCGCCGCAAACACGGGCATTTCCGGCTTCATCGATCCGTTCGGACGCATCGTCGACGCGTCGCCGATTTTCACGGAACACACCGCTCGAAGCACGATGCAGGTCTGGCGTCCCCATACGTTTTACAGCCGCCACGGGGATGTGTTTGCATATGGCTGTGTGATAATCTGCCTGCTGTTGTGCCTGTTCAGCTATTTCAGGACCAAGGGTCCTGAGCCAGACACCGTGGCTGCCACACCGGTGTAATGTGAAAGGATCGCTCCATGTTGGATGAGATACGGATTCGCGTTCGGGCCGTTGGACAATCGGTATCGGAACTACGGGGGCATCTTTGACTTCGCTCGCATGACGACCGAGCTGGCACATCTGGAAGAACAGACCTCACAACCTGGCTTTTGGAACCACGCGCAGAAAGCCGCCAAGATCAGCCGGAAAAAATCCACGATCGAGCGTGAACTGCAAGAGTGGCGCGAGATCGATGGGAAGATGAACGATATCGGTGCCTTGCTGGAGCTCGCGGAAGAAACCACCGACACAGGACTCCTGAAGGAACTGGCAGCCGAACTCGACCACTTCGAGCCGAAGCTCGCCGCCCTGCGGCTTGAACTTCTTTTGTCCGGCGAACTGGATGCCAACAATGCGATTGTGGCAATCCATCCCGGTGCCGGCGGGACGGAATCGCAAGACTGGGCGCAGATGCTGCTCCGCATGTACGTCCGTTGGGCCGAGAGCAAGAAGTTCAAAATCGAGACGTTGGACTTGATTCCTGGAGAAGAAGCCGGAGTAAAAAGCGTGACCCTGTCCGTGACGGGGCCCTATGCCTATGGCTATCTCAAGGCTGAGGCCGGCGTCCATCGGTTGGTTCGCATCTCGCCCTTCGATGCCAACAAGCGCCGGCATACCTCTTTTGCCTCAGTATTCGTCTATCCTGAGGTGGATGAGGAGATCGACCTCGTCATCGAAGATAAAGACCTCAGAATCGATACCTTTCGGGCAGGCGGCGCCGGTGGCCAGAATGTGAATAAGGTCGAGACCGCCATTCGCATGACCCACCTGCCGACCGGGATCGTCGTGCAATGTCAGAACGAACGATCGCAGCTCCAGAACCGTAATGGCGCCATGAAGGTCTTGAAGGCCCGTCTCTACGAACTGGAACTGAAGAAGAAAGAGGCGGAATTCAACGCCATCGTGGGCGAGAAGAAAGACATTGCTTGGGGCAGCCAAATTCGCTCGTACGTGTTCCAGCCCTATCAAATGGTGAAAGACCACCGGACCGGCCATGAAGTGGGCCAGGTCGCCGCTGTCATGGATGGGGATCTGGATGGCTTCATCGAGGCCTACTTAAAGATGAAACAGCTCGGAAAAACCGCACTCAGCTATCAGCAGACCGGAACGGACGAATTCGACAGCTGATAGGCTAGAAAAAAGTGTAGTGGCACAACAAGCGAGCATCCGCACAGGGTGCTCAAAATGGCCGTCCAGCAAGGCCGCAGGCGAGTCGAAACCGGAGGCGTACCCTCGGGGTACGTTGAGGATTTCGATGAGCCGACCTGCCTGCGCGAAGCCGCTTCGGCGAAGGCAGGGAACGACGCTGGCGGACTTTTTCAGCACCCTGCCAAGCAGGGAAAGACATAGATAAAGGCGTACATCATGGACGAACTGAACGAACAGCAGCAGCAACGGATCAAGAAGCTCGATGTCCTGCGTGAGGCAGGCGTGGCTCCCTACGGAACGCGATTCGAAGTGAAGGATCGTGCAGGCCAGCTGATCAAGCTCCACTCGGAAAAGACCAAAGAAGTCCTGGAAGAAGAAAAGATTTCCTGCACCTTTGCGGGACGGATCGTCGCACTGCGGCGCTTCGGCAAGGCAGGATTTGCAGTCCTGCAGGATGGATCGGACCGGCTGCAAGTCTATCTCAAGAAGGACCATCTCACGGAACAGGCCTATCGTGTCGCCGAGCAGCTGGACCTGGGCGATTGGATCGGTGTAACCGGACTCCTCTTTCGTACCAAGACCGATGAGTTTACGGTCGAGGTCACCCAACTGACCTTCTTGAGCAAGGCCCTCAGACCGCTTCCGGAAAAGTGGCATGGCTTGACGGATGTGGAGACCCGCTATCGGCAGCGTTATGTCGACCTGATCTCCAATCCCGAGGTCCATGGCATCTTCGCCACGCGCAGCCGAATCATCGCCGGCATTCGCACCTTCTTGATCGAACGAGGATTCCTCGAAGTCGAAACGCCGATGATGCATCCGATTCCAGGAGGCGCGGCAGCCAAACCCTTCGTCACGCACCATAATGCCCTCGGCGTCGATCTCTATCTCCGCATCGCACCGGAACTCTATTTAAAGCGGCTGATCGTCGGCGGCTTTCCCCGTGTGTTCGAAATCAATCGGAATTTCCGGAACGAAGGCATCTCGACGATTCATAACCCTGAATTCACGATGCTCGAGTTCTACATGGCCTATGCCGACTATCAGGATTTGATCATCCTCACGGAAGAACTCATCTCCTCCCTGGCACAACAGGTCCTTGGCACCACGGTAATCGATTATCAGGGCAAACAAATCACCCTCACGGCTCCGTGGCGGCGCTGGTCCTATCATCAGTCGATCCTGGAAGTGAACAACCTGAACCCCTCCGTCCTGCAGGACAAGGATCAAGCGATTGCCGCGGCCAAACAACTGGGCGTCGCGGTCGATCCCAAATGGCCGCTCTTCAACATCGTGAACGAACTGTTCGAGGAAACGGTCGAACCGAGTCTGATTCAGCCGACGTTCATCACCGACTACCCGATCGAAATTTCTCCGCTCGCCAGACGCAAAGACTCGAACCCGGCCCTGACCGACCGGTTCGAGCTCTATATCGCAGGGAGGGAAATCGCCAACGCCTTTTCAGAGTTGAACGATCCCCTGGATCAACGGTCACGATTTGAAGGGCAAGCAGCGCAACGGGCGGCCGGCGACGAAGAAGCCCATCTGGTCGACGAAGACTTTCTGCGAGCCTTGGAGTACGGCATGCCACCGACCGCCGGCGAAGGCATCGGCATCGACCGCTTAATCATGCTCTTGACCAACCAAGCCTCCATCCGCGATGTCGTCCTCTTTCCACAATTGAGACCTGAGAAATCACAATGACCGTTCCCTATGAAATCTTTGTCGGGCTCCGCTACTTGCGGGCCAAACGGCGCAACCGGACGATTTCCCTCAACACCTTCGTGTCGATTGCGGGCATTACGCTGGGCGTGGCTGCCTTGATCGGCACCGTTGGCATCATGACCGGCTTCAAAGAGGACATCCAGGCGAAGATTCTCGGCACGACGGCCCATATCGTCGTGCAGGATCGCATGAAAGACGGAATGACCGATTACGACAAGATCGCCCTACAGGTACAGGAGGTGCCGGATGTGGTCGCCGCAACTCCTTTTATCCTGAAGCAAGTCATGTTGACCACGCCATCCGGCGTGCAAGGTGTCGTGATCAGGGGGATCGATCCGCAGCGGGAAGGGAAGGTCACGGAACTGGCCAAGAATCTTTCGACTGGCGAGTTGAGCGATCTCCAGAAGCCGGTCAAGATCAAACAACCACCGGCTGACGATCCAACCGGCACGCCGGTCGAAACGGAAAAGCCCGGTATTATTCTGGGGAAAGAGCTCGCGTTGCGACTCGGCGCCTTTATGGGCGATACGGTGAACGTCGTCTCCCCTCCTGCTGGCCCCATTAGTGCTATCGGCATGGTCCCGAAGATCCGGACCTTCGCCGTCGCCGGCATCTTTCAATCCGGCATGTATGAATACGACTCCTCGCTGGCCTACATCGACCTCGCCGAGGCGCAGAAGTTTTTCAACATGAGTGGGTCGGTCACGGGCGTCGAAATCAAGGTGACCGACGTCTTTCGCGCCGATGAAACCGCCAGATCGGTGGAACACTCATTGGGATTCGCCTACGGAGCGAGAGACTGGATGGCGATGAACCGCAACCTCTTTTCTGCCTTGAAGCTTGAGAAGACGATGATGTTTCTCCTGTTGGTCCTGATCACCATCGTGGCGTCGTTCAACATCGTCAGCACCCTCACGATGATCGTGACCGAAAAACAAAAAGAGATCGCCATTTTGAAAGCGATGGGTGCGACGAAGAAAAGTATTCGCCGGATCTTCATGCTGAACGGGCTGATCATCGGGCTGACCGGCACCGCCATCGGCATTCCGCTTGGGTATGCCTTTCTCTGGTTGATCCAAACGTTTTGGACGTTCGACCCGACGGTCTATTACATCTCACGCATACCCGTGCACGTGCTGGCCTCCGATGTGCTTCTGGTTGCCGGCTCGGCGATCCTCATCAGTTTTGCCGCGACGCTGCTCCCCTCTCGTCAGGCAGCCAAACTCGAGCCGGTGGCGGCCCTGCGTTATGAATAAACTCGTCTCACCACTTTAGCCCTCTTGGTGTCTATGATTCATGTCGCTGATCTCTCGAAAACGTTTGTCATGGGCGGGAATGAGCTGACAGTGCTGAAAGGCATCAACCTGGACATTCGACGAGGCGAACTCGTCTCGATCGTCGGGGCGTCGGGAGCCGGAAAAAGCACGCTCCTCCATATTATCGGGATGCTCGATCGGCCCACGACAGGCACGGTCCACTTCGACGGTCAGGATATGTTTCAGATGTCGGAAAATGAGCAGGCAGAATTTCGAAATCGGCGGATCGGGTTCGTCTTTCAGTTTCACCACCTCCTGCCGGAGTTCACCGCACTTGAGAATGCCTGTATGCCGGCCCTGATCCAGCGACGGCAACAAGCAGATATCGAACCGGAAGCCATCGCCTTGTTACAGGAAGTCGGGCTGGGATCCCGCCTGCATCACAAGCCCGGTGAGTTGTCCGGTGGAGAACAGCAACGCGTGGCGGTGGCACGGGCCCTCTTACAGAAGCCGGATCTCGTGCTGGCCGATGAACCGACCGGAAATCTGGATACGCATACGGGCGATGCCCTCTTTGCGATGATGCGCGAACTGAACAAGGCCCGCGGAACAACCTTCGTCATCGTGACCCATAACGATAAGCTGTCCGGTCAGGCCGACCGGATCATCCAGATGCAGGATGGCCAGATCGTCTAAGACCGCCAAAGCATCTGATCTTTTCGCTCTTACTCCCAAGACAGCACCATCCTCCCGTTTACCTGCGCGAGGGTCCTCTCGTCTCACCTTGACGAGAGCTGTTTCATCCAATAGACTCAGCAAAATACCTCAACTCCTTGGAAGTGGCGTTCAATGATCTATTCGCGGTGGCTGTATACGGTTGTGTCTCTGATGGTCTTGGCGATTCCCGCACAAACATATGCGGTGGAATTCGTCACGGTCGGTCCTCGCGCTATGGGAATGGGTGGTGCTGGTGTCGCGGTCACGACCGATGCCTTGGCTACTTATTGGAACCCGGCCGGCTTGGCCATGACGCAGACCGTGGATATTAGGATTGTCGGCGGAGTTCAGGTGATCGATCGTCTCGGCATCGCCGATGCCATTCACGACCTAGAGAAATTCAATACGTCCGACAATTCTCCAGCGAATCAAGCCAAGGCGCAAGACATTGCCAACCGAATTAATCGCCCAGGCGCAACAGTGTCATTGAATGGATCAGCCGGCTTGTACGTCAAAGGACACTTGGGTGAACATGCGTTCGGGTTTAACGTGTCAGATGTCGCAACCGGAGGGGGCTTTATCCTCAATCCGGTTCAAGTGTCCGGCACGACCATTACGGGTGCAATGGCAATACGCTTGCTCGAAGCCCGTCAGGCCGCGTTCTCGTATGCTTATGCGTTCTCAGACAAGACATTCTCAATCGGCGTGACGGGAAAAATCATCCAAGGCGCCTCCTACAATGGAAGTACGGCACTCACCGGAGGATCCGACGTATCGATCAGAGACAACTTTGGGAAGTCCACGCTTTCGACAGCTTTTGGCATCGATGTGGGTGCCATCTACCGCCCCTCCTCATGGCTCCGCTTCGGTGCTGTGGCTAAAGATATCAATCAACCGACCTTCAATGCCGCAGGCGGAGGCGAACTCAAGTTGGGCCCACAAATCCGCGGCGGTATGGCCATCAACCCCTACTCGTCTCTCACCTTGACGGCGGATGTCGATGCCACGGCAAACAAAACATTTGTGCCAGGAGTGAAGAGCCAGGTCTTGAGCCTTGGGGCAGAACAGACCATTTTGTCTGAGTTTCTGTCCTTTCGGGTTGGCGGTTTCAAGAACATGAAAGATGCCAGTACGCACTTCACCCCCACTGCAGGGCTTGGCCTACGGGTCTATGCGTTGCGTGTCGACGTCGGAGGTGGGTACGATTTTCGCGAGAAGGGTGCCCTCGTCTCAGGCTCGCTCGCTTTGACGTTCTAAATGGTATACTGAACCCATGTTCATGCTGCATCATCTACGACGTGCCATCCTCCTCTCTGTCCTTCCGCTCCTGGTTGCCGGCTGTGGCGGCTTACAGGAAGTCTGGGAAGGACCAGGGGCGCGAATGTTCCGGCCTCAAGCCATTGCGGTGCTCCCTCCCATGGCCAGCCAATACGACAGCGCTCGTGAGGATATTCAAGAAGTCTTGTCCGCTGCTCTGAACAAGGTCGCCAATATCGAACGCGTCGTGTCTCCCGAAAATGTGACGGATATTTTCCAGGCCTCCAAGGAAGCGTTCGATGCGCTGGTGTTCTACTTTTCACGTCTGGAAATGACCGGCCAGTCCGACAAGGACTCGGCGCTGAAGTTGGGCAAGGCGATGAACGTGGACTCCTTCTTGGTCGTTCGAGTGAACTCCTGGGAATACATGCGCAAGGAAGGCGATAACGTCGGGCGAGTGGGCCTGAGCATTCGTCTTGTCGATGCCACAACCGGCACCACCGTCTGGAAGGCGCGCCATGAACGGTCGAGCAGCTATATGTTCTACCGGCCGAACTTAAAAGATATTGCGA
>VFKF01000297.1 GCA_009885705.1 Nitrospira sp.
ATGACACCGACACGCCTCTACCTCTCCAACGATACCTCCTCTCGTGCGGCGGGCGCTGAAACGCTTGCCGATGCCTGGAGGGACCGTTCTGAGATTCAACTGATTCACACGTCTTCGCGCGGCGCCTTCTTTCTCGAACCGATGGTGGAACGTGATACACCCGGCGGGCGTGAGGCCTGGTTCAACGTGCTGCCGAATGACTTGCCGCGCATCGTGGCCGGCGTGGGTGGGACGAAGGTTGCCGAGATACCGTTTCTGCAACAACAGACCCGTTTCACCTTTGCCAACTTCGGCATCACTGAGCCGCTTGCACTCGATGAATATCAATCGCGGGGCGGATTCAAGGGATTGGCAGCGGCACAGAGCCTGTCGCCGGACGCCATCGTCGACGCGTTGCGTCTGTCGGGATTGCGAGGCCGAGGCGGTGCGGCGTTTCCCGTCTGGAAAAAGTGGCAGGTCGCGCAGCAGACCGAGTCGGAGCAGAAATATGTGGTGGCGAATGCCGACGAAGGGGATGCCGGCACCTATTCCGATCGGATGATGATGGAGGGCGATCCCTTCCGGTTGATCGAAGGCATGATGATTTGCGCCAGGGCGATCGGGGCGACGCGCGGCTACCTCTATTGCCGGTACGAATATCCGGCCGCGGCGCGGGCCATGCAGTTTGCGATTCAGAAGGCGCGTGAGGCGGACCTGTTCGACTGCGACGACGATCCGTTCGATCTTGAAGTGGTGATCGGCGCCGGCTCCTATGTCTGTGGCGAGGAAACTGCTTTATTGGAATCGCTGGAGGGCCGGCGGGGTGTCGTGCTGGCGAAGCCGCCCTATCCGGCAGTGTCCGGACTCTATGGCAAACCGACGATCGTGAGCAATGTCCTGACGTTCGCCACGCTGCCCAACATTCTGGCGAACGGCGGCGCCTGGCATGCCTCGCTTGGCACGGAAGGGTCGCGCGGGACGATGGCGCTGCAGATCGGTGGGCGCGTGAAGCAGCCGGGACTTGTGGAAGTGCCTTTTGGCTTGACGCTCCGGGATGTCTTGGATCGATTCGGCGGAGGCATGGCGCCTGGCGCTCGGTTCAAAGCCGTACAGGTCGGGGGGCCGTTGGGGAGCCTGTTTCCAGAATCCCAACTCGATATTCCTATTTGTTATGACGCCTTTGCCGGGGCCGGAGCCATTCTTGGGCATGGGGGCATCGTCGTCTACGACGACGACACGAGCATGGTCGATTTGGCGCGGCACTTCATGGCCTTCACGGCGGATGAATCGTGCGGGAAATGTACGCCTTGCCGGGTCGGGTCGGTTCGCGGGCGTGAAATTCTCGAACGGATTCAGATGGGCCAGGGAACTGCGGAGGATCTCATGCTTCTGTCCGACCTCGGCGAGACGATGAAGAGCGCCAGCCTCTGTGCCTTGGGAGGGCGAGCGCCGTATCCGGTATTGACGGCGATTGAACATTTTCCGGAAGAGTTTAGGCTGAAGGCTGAAGGCTGAAGGCGAGGGGCAAGATAGGTATGAGCAAGGATTCTCAGCATTCGCGTTGGACCTCTAGCCCTGCGCCTCGCGCCTCGAACCAGCCGTCAGCAATGACGGTGACCATTAATGGTCGCCGTATCGCTGCCTCGTTAGGCGATACGATTTACCAGGCTGCCAAGAAAGCCGGGATTGTCATCCCGAGCCTCTGCACGTCCGATCACCTCAATCCCTTCGGGTCCTGCCGCCTCTGTCTTTGCGAGATCGAAGGACAGAGCGGGACCCCGGCGAGCTGTACCACGCCTGTGCGAGAAGGGCTCGTCGTGCAGACCGACACCTCACGGCTTCAACGGCTGCGGCGCAACATCGTCGAGCTGTACCTCTCTGAACAACCGGCAGCGGGACCCGTGCCGGAGGCGCTGCAGCGCCTGGCTGTTTCTTCCGGAGTCCATACTGTGCGGTATCAGAATCCGGCGCGCCGCCAGGCCTATTGCGACGATTCGAATCCGTTCTTTGTCTTCGACAATGCTGCCTGCGTGTCCTGTGCCCGTTGCGTGCGGGCCTGCGACGAAATTCAAGGCACGTTCGCGCTGACGATGTTCGGCCGGGGTTTTGAGTCCAGGCCAGCGGCAGGGTCGTCTCAGCTATCAGCTATCAGCGATCAGCCATCAGCTCGTGGGTTTGCCTCATCCAATTGTGTTTCCTGTGGCGCCTGTGTGAAGGAATGTCCGACCGGTGCGCTGACAGAGAAGACGGTGCGTGAGCTGGGCGCACCGACCGAAACCGTCCGCACGACTTGTGCCTATTGCGGCGTGGGATGTGCCTTCGATGCCGGCGTGAAGGATGGTCGCGTGGTACAGATGCTGCCCGCCGATGATGGGCCGTCGAATCAAGGTCATGCCTGCATGAAGGGGCGGTTCGGCTGGACCTATTACGATGCGCCGGATCGGCTACGAGTACCGTTGCTCCGGCGCGGTAAGGATTGGGAAGAGATTTCCTGGGACGCGGCGCTGGATCGGATCGCGCAGGAGTTCACGCGCATCAAGGCCGATCACGGTCCGGATGCCCTTGCGGCCATTTCGTCCAGCCGCGGCACGAATGAAGAAAATTATCTGTTCAGCAAGTTCATGCGTTGCGTGATCGGGACCAACCATATCGACAACTGTGCCCGCGTCTGCCACAGCGCGACCGTCACCGGCATGATGGACACGCTCGGGGCGTCGGCTGCGACCAATTCGATTCAGGATTTTGATCTGGCTCACTTGATCATGGTGGTGGGGGCGAATCCGACGGAGTCCCATCCCGTGGTCGGGGCCAGGATCAAACAGGCGCATCGGCGAGGGGTGCCGTTGATCGTCATCGATCCCCGGCGCACCGAGTTGGCGCGGCTGGCCGATCTGCATTTGCAACTGCGCCCCGGGACCAACGTCGCCTTGCTCAATGCGATGGGCCATGTCCTGGTCAAGGAACGGCTGCTCGATCAGGCTTTTATTGCGACAAGGGCCGAAGGCCTCAAGGATTGGATCACATCGGTTTCTGACTGCACGCCTGAGGCGGCTGAAGCCATCACCGGCGTACCTGCCCATCTTATCGCTCTGGCGGCTCGGCGTTATGCGACCAGCGGCGCGTCGCTCTGTTGTCATGGACTCGGGGTGACGGAACATCGGTGGGGCAGTCATGGGGTCATCGCGCTTTGTAATCTCGCCCTGGCCACCGGCAATATCGGAAAGCCCGGCACTGGCATCAATCCCCTGCGTGGACAAAACAATGTGCAGGGGGCATCGGACATGGGCTGCCTTCCGACCTACTTTGCCGGCTACCAGAGTTTGGACGATCCGAAGCTGGCCTCGCTGCATCAGACGATCACCGGACGTCCGTTGCCCCAGAAGCGCGGCATGAAGACGCCCGACATGTGGGATGCGGCGATTGCCGGCCGTCTCAAGGGGCTCTGGATTATCGGTTATGACGTCGCGCAGACCGACCCGAATTTGAAGAAAGTGCACGAGGCGTTGAAGCAGGTGGAGTTCCTAGTCGTTCAGGATTTGTTCCTCAGCGAGACCGCGAAGTTCGCCCATCTCGTATTACCCGGCGCCTCGTTCCTCGAAAAGGACGGTACCTTCACCAATCTCGAACGGCGGATTCAGCGGATCAGGAAAGCGGTGGAGCCACCTCACGGGATTCTCCCTGATTGGCGAGTGGTCTGCGAAGTGTCACAACGGATGGGCTATCCCATGCCCTATCGGCATCCCTCGGAGATCATGGACGAGATTGCGAGGCTCACACCGATGTTCGCCGGTGTATCCTACGACCGGCTCGACCAACATGCGGGGCTACAGTGGCCGGTGCCGGCTGCGACACATGACGGCACCGCGCTGATGCACCGTGAGACATTCCCGAAAGGGAAGGCGCATTTTGTCGGCGTCGAGTACCTGCCGCCTGGGGAAGCGGCGAGTCATGACTATCCCTTTGTGCTGACCACGGGCCGCATTCTCCAACATTACAATTGCGGGTCTCAAACGCGGCGGACGGATATTCTGGAATTGGTCGATACCGATGTGCTGGAAATGCATCGGACCGATATGGCGGCGTTGCGTCTCCGTGACGGTGAGATCATTCGTTTGGTGAGTGCTCGTGGTGAGGCCTTGCTCCCTGTTGTAGAGAGCGAACGTGTCCTCCCGGGGCATCTCTTCACCAGTTTTCACTTTCCGGCGTCGACGGTGAACGAATTACTCTCGTCGAGCGCGGATGAAAGTTCAAAGTGTCCTGAATACAAGGTGGCTGCCGTGCGTGTGGAACCGATTGAACGGGACGAACTCGATTCGGAAGATGAAGCAGAATTGGGGCAGATGCGAGTTAGATTGATTACATGATAAGAGCTGTCAGCCGTCAGCGTTCAGTGGACGGATCTAACAGATACTTCGAGCTGACTGCCGAAGACTGAAAGCTGATTGCTGAGATAGACGATGGATACTCCAATCCCCCCACAGAGTTCCCCGCTCGATGCCTATGCTCCCGCGCAGATCGCCATGCGGGTGCGTGAAGTTGGCGTCACAAAAGCATCCATGCCGCTACTCACCATGTTTGCCCTGGCCGTCTTGGCCGGGGCCTTTATTGCCTTGGGTGCATTGTTTTTCACCGTGACCGTGACGACGGGGAAGGATGCTGCGGTCCCCTTCGGTCTCCTCCGCCTCGCGGGGGGCGTGACGTTCAGTCTGGGCCTTGTGCTGGTGGTGGTGGGCGGGGCGGAGCTCTTCACCGGCAACAACCTGATTGCCATGGCCTGGGCGTCCGGTCGGGTGACGACACAGCAAGTTATGAGGAACTGGGGATGGGTCTATCTCGGCAATTTGGCC
>VFKF01000320.1 GCA_009885705.1 Nitrospira sp.
CCCGCCTTTAACCGTGCCGTCACCAATTGGTTCCCGGCTGAGGCTCGAGGCTTCGGTATCGGGATCGCCATCGGAGGGATTGGATTTGGCTCCGCCCTGACGCCACCCATCGCTGCCTGGGTGATGGTGAACTGGGGCTGGCAGACCGTGTTCTATCTCGCGAGTCTGCTCGGCATCGGGATGGGGCTCCTCTGTTCGCTCCTCTCACGCAACCATCCCCACGAACATCCCTGGGCAAATTCGGGTGAACGGGCCCTCATCGAGCGAACGCCGGCCACGACCACCGCTGTGCCCTGGAGAACGTTCAGACAAACTCCCAGCATCTGGTGGCTCGTGATGAGCTACAGTTGCCTCGGCTATGTCGCCTACGTCTATCTCTCCTGGTTTTACCTGTATCTGGTGAATGTTCGAGGATTCGATGTGCTCCGCGGCGGCTTCTATGCCTCAGCTCCGTTTGTGGCCATGCTGGTGTTTTGCCCCCTAGGAGGATGGGTCACGGATCGACTCGCGGTCCGTTACGGAATCACCAACGGGCGGGTCGTCACCGGCATGACCGGCATGGTCCTGGCCGGGTCAGCCATTGCCCTGGGGGCGCTCGTCGAATCTCCCACCCTGGCGATCACCAGCCTGTCGTTCGGCGCTGGCTGGCTCTACTTTTCCGTCGGCGCCTACTGGGCCTCGACGACCGATCTGTCCAAAGCCCATGCAGGGACCCTGTCCGGACTCATGAACACCGGCGCCAATATCGGCGGCGCGATCTCCCCAACCCTAACGCCCTGGCTGGCTCACCATTGGGGCTGGCCGGTCTCGTTAGGGTTTGCCGCAGCCGTCGCCATCCTTGGCGGGGTCTTATGGTTTAAAATTGACCCAGGCAAGGGATTGAAGACGTGAACGGTGATGAGTGATCAGTGATGAGGACTGATCGGGACCAACCTCGTCCATTCTTCCTCCTTCCCCACCCACTCATCACCGATCACTCATCACCCATCACATCTTCCCCCC
>VFKF01000287.1 GCA_009885705.1 Nitrospira sp.
AAGAGACGGGTGAATATACGGAAGACTTGGCGGCACAGATGTTGGCGACGACGCTCGGCGTCGAGTTCGATCCGAATATCGCATGGAAAGAACGGGAACAAGTCTTCAAGATGGCCGGCAAGATCGTTCGGACGCTCAACATCACCCAGTCTGCGATCGGAAAGCCCAATCGCTGGACGACCGTGATCGCGTTGGCCGTGTTCATTCCAGAAGAAAATATCCCGAAACGGCGTCGGTAGCCCTGTCGAGTGAGTGAACGCCCATGACGCTTCCTGCCGGATGGGAAGGGATCGACCAGAACTTCCTCGGGCTCGAAGAGCCTTGGTGCCATCCTGATCAGGCTGGCGTCTATATCCTCCCTGCGCCCTACGAACATACTTCCAGCTACGTATTGGGATCCGATCGAGGACCATCTTCGATCATCGAGGCATCCCAGCAGGTTGAGTTATACGACGAAATACTTCGTTGTGAGCCCTATCGCGAATGGGGCGGGGTCGCCACCATCCGCTCGCTCGACCTTGCAGGCAAAGTCGATCGGCAAGCGGTGGATGCCATCGATGCCTTCGTCGCACCGCATGTCGGGACCGGTCGGTTTGTCGTGACCTTAACCGGGGAACATACCGGTGCGTTGGGGGCGATTAGAGCCCATGCCCGTCGTTATCCTGACTTGTGCGTGGTGCAAATCGATGCCCACGGCGACTTGCGGAAGGCCTACCAGGGAAACCCCTACAGCCACGCCAGCGTTATGGCACGCGTGGTCGATGACGGATTGCCGTTGGTTCAAGTCGGGGTTCGATCAATTTCTCCGGAAGAAATCGACCGCATCCAGAGCACCGATCGGATTTCTACGTTCTTTGCCGCCGATATTCTTGATCCGTCAGGACCCTATGAGGGCAAGGCCTCTCGCTGGGTTCCTGAGGTGGTGAAGGCCTGTCGCGGGCCGGTCTATTTGACCTTCGACTGTGACGGGCTCGATGCCTCGTTGGTTCCTGCACTCGGTACTCCTGAGCCCGGTGGGTTGGGGTGGTACGATACGCTGAATCTCATCACCGCGTTGGCCAACGGCCCTGGCATCCTCGGGATGGATATCAGCGAGATTGCTCCGATCCAAGGGTTCGTCGCTCCGCAGTTTTGTATCGCCCGCTTGATCTACCGCATGTTGGGGCGAATTCACGCGGGCCGTCGCGTTCACTGAAACGGCATGCCTACCCTGTGACCGACCAGCTTCGCATCAATAAGTTTTTTACACACCATGGCATTTGCTCTCGGCGTGAGGCCGATCGCTTGATTGAATCCGG
Source organism: Nitrospira sp. (assembly GCA_009885705.1). Lineage (GTDB taxonomy): Bacteria > Nitrospirota > Nitrospiria > Nitrospirales > Nitrospiraceae > Palsa-1315. The sequence goes on from VFKF01000287.1 coordinate 1,299, forward strand.
TCGCGTGACTATCAATCAACGGGTGGCCTCCTTGGGAGATAAGGTGACGCCTCAAGACGTCATCGCACGAGACGGACAGGTGATTCCCTGGGGAACGGCCTCGGTCTATATTAAGTATCACAAGCCTGTCGGCGTGACGACAACCAGCGAGTCGCATGTGGCTCGTAACATCATCGCGGAGATCGGCCACCCG
>VFKF01000384.1 GCA_009885705.1 Nitrospira sp.
CTGGTCTATCTGGTCTATCTGGTCTATCTGGTCTATCTGGTCTATCTGGTCTATCTGGTCTATCTGGTCTATCTGGTTTTTTGTTGTACGAACCTAACCGGATCAACCAAACAAGCCAGATGAACCAGATAGACCAGTTGGTGGTTGATGTTAGCAAGCGATGTGCCTGCCTCAAGCGGAGGCTCGGGTGAGAGGCGCGAGGCCAGGGGACTGATATTTAGTGCCTCTTGCCCCTCGCCGCGTGCCTCTCGCCTAACGGAAGTGACGCATTTCTCCTCAGTGACATCAGAGACACTGAAGCTCAATGCGCCAGTGAGAAATAGGCGAGGGGCTAGGGGCGAGAGAGGTACGGTTTCAAGGATGTTGCTTTTCCACTCTCTTCTAGCCTCTCGCCCCTTGCCCGATATCTTGCTGGAACGTGACTTGCGTGATGGATTCGCCATGGCTGTTTTGAAGAAACACTCAATCGAACGATATCTTCGCGATCAGTTCGGCCCGAAGGCGACGTTGCTGACCTATGGGGTCATTGGAAAAGACAGTTCGCAGGGCACCTACAAACAATATGGCTATGGCACGCCGGTCAAGCTGACATTTCAAGTCGGGCGGAAGATTCAGTCCGCGGTACTGGAGACCATGAAGCCGGGGCCCTTCGGCCATGAGCATATGGCGGATCGCGCGCAGGCCATGCTCTGGGACTATGATTCCTATGGCCGGCTACCGCGCCACGTGAAGGCGCTCGACATCGGCGCGTTTACCGCTGATCACGAACTCATGTCGGTCGCTCCGGCACAGGAGTTCTTTGTCCTCAACCAATGGACAGATGGAAGCAGCTATCATTTCGACTTGGAGCGGTTGGTCAAGGGTGGAAGGCTGCGGAAGCAGGATCGAGCGCGCACGATTGCCCTGGCGCGCTACCTGGCAGAGATTCATGCCAGAAAACTTCGCGACCCCGACCTCTATCGGCGTCGGCTCAGGGAGTTGCTCGGCCATGGCGAATGCATCATGGGACTGACCGACAGTTATCCCGACCGCTACGGGTTCATCACGACGGATCTCTTGCGCGGGGTTGAGGAAGCCTGTAATCGCTGGCGCTGGCGCCTGCGCGGGGAGAGCCACCGTCTGTCGCAAGTCCATGGAGACTTTCATCCCTGGAATGTCCTGTTCCGGAAAGGAACGGATTTTTCAGTGCTCGACCGGTCACGAGGGGAATGGGGGGAGCCGGCGGACGACGTGACGTCGATGACGATCAACTATCTCTTTTTCTCACTCTGCCGCTGGGGGAAATTACAGGGGCCATTGGAAGTGATGTTCCGGCTCTTTTGGGAGACCTATATTGAGGCCAGCCGTGATCAAGCGGTCGCAGAGTCGGCTGCTCCTTTCTTTGCGTTTCGTGGGTTAGTCTTGGCAAGTCCTGTCTGGTACCCCAAGCTGCCGATCGAAGTGCGCCGGACTATCTTTAGATTTATCGAACATGTGTTGGAGGAACCGCGCTTCGACCCCGCCCGCGTGAACGAATATTGCCGGGGATGAAGAAGCTGTCAGCAGTCAGCCTTCAGCTCTCAGCTAAGAGCTAGTCTGAGTTATCCATGGTTCTTTTCATATGCTGAAAGCTGACAGCTGAAGGCTGATAGCTTGGTGATATTTATGAGCCAACCCCAAAGTTTCGCCATCTGGATCACCGGTCTCCCGGCCTCGGGTAAGAGCACGATCGTCTCGGCTCTGAAGCCGCAGCTCGAGGGGCTGGGTTTGACGGTCGAAGTGTTGGAGTCCGATGAGGTCAGGCGGATCATCACGCCGACGCCGACCTACTCAGAAGCGGAGCGGGATCTCTTCTATCGCGCGTTGGTATTCACCGGAGAGAAGCTCCTGGCCCATGGTGTGACCGTGGTCTTCGATGCCACGGCGAGCCGTAGGGTCTATAGAGATTTTGCGAGGTCCGTGATCCCCCGGTTCATCGAGGTCTCCGTGGAATGCCCCCTCGCGACCTGCATGGAGCGAGACAAGAAAGGGACCTATCGTAAAGGCCAGTCAGGCGAATCGCTCACCGTTCCTGGACTCCAATCCCCCTACGAAGCGCCGATCAATCCGGACCTCCGAATCGACAGCACCACCACAACCTCCACCGACGCAGCCAGCAAGATTTTAGACTTGGTCAAAACGAAATTCTTCTAGCAGGATGCGAGGGAGCTCGGTTTTCTCACCGCTCAACGTGGAGCACCAGCCGCGGCTGCATGCTGTGTTAGGCAGCTAACCCCCTACTTGCTCATAAGCCATCTGGATGAAGGGCTTCACCGCCTCGAAATCAGCTTGCCCCTTGATCGACACCTCGAGATTTCCGGTGCCGTAGTGCCCAACCTCCGAGACGTCCCGCGACATGCCCTTCGGGCCCCTGACTGCCTTGGGATCGATCTTCAGATATAGGATGACGCGCTGCTGCTTGACTTCCATGCATACGATGTTCTGCGATGTCTTGTAGGCAACGTAGAACTTCTTGGGTGCAACCTCAATTGACGGATCCAGGCCAGCGATGTAATCGTTTGCGGCGATTGCGAGCTGACGCATCGCGTCGGGTTTTCCGCTGAGGTGCTGATCGAACGTGTACGAGCCGGAGATGCGGGCGGCGGCGGCCTTTTTGCCGGCAGCGACCATGACCGGATTCTTGCCGGCCGAGGACACACTCACCCCGGCATCAGATTTCTGAAGAATTTCTTCGAGGTAGAGCACGCCATTCGCAAATAGACGGTAGGTCCACAACTCTATATTCGCCCCCATCACGCGCACCGCATGAAGGTCGTATTTTCGATAGTTTGGAGCAATGCAAATCACCCGTACGTCCGACCAATCCACCTCGGTTTTGGGCCCGAGCCTTCGTTGGGCCGCGATCTCAAAGTCGCCTCTATGGTCGTGAATCCAAGAGAGGTAGAACAGACTCTGATTGATGAGATCCGAGGACTCGACGTTCTTGTATTCGATGATGACAGGGTTGTGGTCTTCCGAGAGCGCCAGCGTATCGATCCGCCCTGCGTGTTGAGCACCCGTTGGGTGCTCGGTCGAGACGAACCTACAGTTGAACACCGTCTCGAGATTGGCCTCGACGAGCTGCTGAAGCGTCTTCTCTGATGGGAACTTTGACTGAGCGACTGGCTGCAGCGTCGTTTTAGAGACGGTAAAGAGTGGCATAAGTGTCGCTATTCTAGCTGCCTAACAATAATTAGGCTGATCCGCATAAGATGCGGAGTTCTGATTTTCAGTCCGTATAACACGTTTTGGGATTTTTTGTCGAAAGTCTGTCAGCGCCGTTACCTTCAATAGTGCGCTGCCTGTCCTGCGGTGGATTACAGCATCTTGTGCGGATCAGCATAACACCACTGCCGTGAATGGATTCAAAGTCCGTCTGCCGGACTACGAACGCCTGCTGGCCGTGGCTGAGGACATGAATAAAAAACAGAGATGAGGATATTCTGAATTATTTCTGGCAGCGGCTCGACGTACGCGTCAAGAAAATCAGAATGTTTTCTGAAGTTATCCTCGACTGTCAGCTCAAACGAAGGGTTGGGGGTTACGCGACCTTCGTCCGCACCAGCTTGACTTGAAGCTCGCACCCCACAGCGCTCGCATAACGTTTGAGTGTGGCAAGCGATGGAGTGTGCTTGCTCGCTGATTCGAGGCGGGAGATTGCGCTCTTGGTCGTGCCCATGCGCGCTGCGACTGCGTCTTGGGTGAGACCGGCGCGAGCGCGAGCTTTGAGCATTTGCCCCGCGACCTGATACTCCAGTGCCAGGGCGTTATAGGCTCTGCTGAAGCCCTTCCGTGTACGAGCCTTAGCCAGGAAGGCCTTTTGATCGTGTGAGACAGGCGTATATTTCAATTCAGCCATTATGCAGCTCCTTTAGGCGCTTGCGCGCCAGCCTCAGCTCTCGATCTGGTGTGTGCTGAGTCTTCTTGATGAATGCGTGCAGCACGGTGACTCGTTTGCCCATCATGAAGCAGTAGAACGCGCGGCCAATGCCAGTGCGACTTCGAGGCCGCAGCTCGAACAGGCCTTCGCCCAACGAGCGCGAATGAGGCAATCGAAGACTAGGGCCGTACTCGACCAACAGCTCAACAAGGCGCGCATAGTCTGCAAGGACATCAACCGGCCAAGATTCGATCTCGGCAAGCACGCGTTCATGGAAGTACTCGACCTCAAACGCCACGCGCCAATGTTACCAAATACGCTAACGTGACGCAACGGGGTACAGAAACGGGAACATTCTGAATTGTTGCAGGCGGCTGTTCGATTCACGCGCCAAGAAAGCCAGAATGTCCCCTCGCGACCTGCATGGAGCGAGATAAGAAAGGGACTTATCGAAAGGGCCAGTCAGGCGAATCGCTCACTGTCCCGGGACTTCAATCGCCCTACGAAGCGCC
>VFKF01000328.1 GCA_009885705.1 Nitrospira sp.
CCGGTCATGCCGCCGAGCTTCTTGTACATCCGGAAATAGTTCTGGAAGGTGACGGAGGCCAACGTTTGATTTTCGTTGGCGATCTTCACGCCTTCTTTGGCTTCGACGGCCTGGTGCAGGCCGTCGCTCCAGCGGCGCCCCGGCATGAGCCGGCCGGTGAATTCGTCCACGATGATGACTTCGCCGTCTTTCACCACATAGTCCACATCCCGTTTGTAGAGGGCATAGGCCTGGAGCGCTTTGACGACGTGATGGACGAGATCCATATGGTCGGGGTCGTAGAGATTGTCTACGCCGAGCAGCTGTTCGACCCGGACGTTGCCTTCTTCGGTCAACGACGCGGTCTTCGTTTTTTCCTCAACCGTGAAGTCCTGCTCCGGCTTCAGCTGCGGGATGATCGCGTTGATGCGGTAGTAGAGATCGGTCGTTTCATCCGTCGGACCGGAGATAATCAAGGGCGTGCGGGCTTCGTCGATGAGAATGCTGTCGACTTCGTCCACGATGGCGAAGTTCAGCTCGCGCTGCACGCACTGAGCGAGATCGGTGACGACTAGGTTGTCGCGGAGGTAATCGAACCCGTACTCGTTATTGGTGCCGTAGGTGATGTCGGCACGATAGGCATCGGGCCTTGTGCAGGGGCGGAGAGACTGGAGCCGCCTGTCGGAGGCGTCATAGGTCGGGTCGTAAAGAAACGAGGCGTCGTGTTGGATGATGCCCACCGTGAGTCCCAGGGCATGGTAGAGGATGCTCATCCATTGGGCATCGCGCTTGGCGAGGTAGTCGTTCACCGTGATGAGGTGCACGCCCTTCCCTTCGAGCGCATTCAGATAGACCGGCAGCGTCGCCACCAGGGTCTTTCCTTCACCGGTCTTCATTTCGGAGATGCGGCCCCGGTGGAGGATCATGCCGCCGATCAACTGCACGTCGAAATGGCGCATGTTCAGCTTGCGGCGGGACATTTCACGGCAGACCGCGAAGGCCTCCGGCAGGATATCGTCCAGGGTTTCGCCGGCCGCAATGCGTGCCTTGAACGCCGGGGTTTTGTCCGCGAGCGCCTGATCGGAGAGCGGCGTCAGGCCGGATTCCAGGCTATTGATCTGCTCCACCATCGGGCGGAGCGCCTTGATTTCACGATCGTTTTTGCTGCCGAAGATGAGATTGAGTAGTTGCGTAACCATAGTAGGATTGCTCGGGACGAACGCCGATGCCTCCGAAAGTAATCCGCGCAGTATACAGGATCTTTTCCCCGAATCCTACAATCCAATCAGCAGAGGCTCAGCTGTCGAGTTGTCGGCTTGACAGGTCTAGCGAATCTCCATTAGCATTCAGCCGAATTACTCGGTTTTTATACGATGACCCACACCGTACTCAAATATGTGTCGATCCTACTCGTGTTTGCGGTCTTATCCGTCGGCGGATTGGCTCAGGCGCAGTCGGTCGAACATGCCGGACACCATGCCCATCACCAGGCTGCGACGCATGGAACAGTTCTGTGCTCCTGGATGTGTGCCGCCGGGACGGTGCTCGATAGTGCCGTGGTCCCGTTTCAGGTCGAACTCAGCCCTATTGCGTTCGTCACGCCTTCCCATTCTGTGCAGCCCGTAATCGAGCTGTGTCAGCCTTCCCCCAGCCGCGCTCCTCCATCGTTCCCTCTCTAGCTTCTTTCGCTCCCATGCTCGCAGCAGGGCATATTCCGTCTTTCATGCGATCCGCTGAATGGGTCGCGGAGCAGGCGGACAGGGACGATCCTTATAGAGTGGAATCAGACTGAGGAGAATTCTTCAATGAGACACAGCCAGTCTTCAGCTCGCCGGTTATGGGCACTCCTCCTTGTCCTCTCATTCCTGGTGGTGTCGGCGGGAGCGGCAAGCGCTCAAGCCAAAACCGAGAAAACGTTCACGGCGGTGGTGACGGATGCCCAGGGGGTCGATACCGAAATCCGCAATCTTATTTTCTATTGGGAAGAAAAAGTCAGCGAAACCGCCTTTGTCCCTCACGAACTCCGGCATCTCCCGGTCAAGCGTGGGAGTACGACCAACAACATTCCATTCGACAAGGTCAAACAAGTCGAAACCAAACTGGCCGGCAGTGAAGGGATCACGATGCTGGTCACGCTGGCAAACGGCAAAACCGGTGAGTTTGTCTTGACGATGCCGGGCAGTTTCCGTGGCGAATCGGATTTCGGCCAGGCCGAGGTGCCGGCGAAGTCGCTGGCCAAGGTGGTGATCAAGTGATGTTTAGTTTGAACAGACAGTATCGTCTGCAAGGATGGGCGGTGTCTGCGCTTTTTCACGGCCTTGCCTTGACCCTGGCTCTCGGACTTATGGCCCAAGTCAAACCGGTCATGCCGAAAGAAGCCTTCAAGTGGGACGTGGCCTTGGTCGAGCCGCAACGGACTCAAGCGGAACCTCAAGCTGCCACGACGCCAACTCAGGAGCCAGCGAAGCCGACAACGCGGCAGGCCTCCCCGGTCCCTGCGCAACCCCAGATGATCACGCAGGCCGCACAGACTCGCGAGGTGACGCCGGTAGTGCAACGTGAGATCCGCCAGGTGGTCGAGACGAGCCAGCCGACTCAACAGACGGTGGCGGTGCAAACGAGGACTGAGACGGTCGCATCGATTATTAAGGAACAACAGCCGGCAGAGGTGCAGCAGACTCAGCAGGCCGTCGTCGAGTCGATCGCTCCTGTCGTCCATCATCACGCAGCGAGCGCTGAACCGGCGGTCACCGCAGCGCCGATGCAACAGACCGTGAGCCATTCCGAGCCACCAGCGACCGCATCGACGCACCCTGTCGACGCACGCGCCGTTGAGGCCGCTTCGCTGACGCGCGACTCGGACATGCCGGCTTCCCCTGCGAGTGACGCGAAGCCTGCCGAGGCTGTCGTCAGAGAATCGGCGCCGCAAGTGGCGATGGTCACTCGTCCGACTCCTGCAGTCAAAGTCGATTACGGTTGGCTGGCCGAATCGTTGAGGCGAAGGCTGGCCGAAATTAAACGTTATCCCAGCGCCGCACGCCTCAATGGCTGGGAAGGGAAGGTCTTGCTGCGAGTCGTCATTCGATCCGATGGCCACCTGTCGGAAGTGAAGGTGCAGAGAAGTTCCGGCTATGAATCGCTCGACAACGCGGCCATGGAGGCCATCCGCTTGGTGTGCCCGCTGCATCTGCAACAACCGCTCAGCACATCAGAACTAGCGGTCTATGTGCCGATTGTCTATAGCCTTGCTGGTTAGTTGCGAGTTGTGAATCGAAGTGAGGTACACCACATGATCGAATGGAAACTCAGAACCAAGAGACTGGCCTGGATGGCCGGGATTGCGATCGGCTCTATCTCGCTCGCCTCGATGGTGTCGGCCGAATCGGATCAGGCGTTGCGGTTCGGCCCGAAACTGACGGCCGATCGTCCGGTTAGGGCGGTGGCCGGTCCTTCTGTCCAGATCGACGGCGAAGGCCGTGTCTCGCTGGCTTGGGTAGAGGAGGACAAGGACAAACGCACGGTGTTCTATTCGAGAACGGAAAAGCCGGAAGGGCGGATCGGGGCGTTGGTTACCGTGAATCAGCCGACCGAGATGCCCTACATGCGGCAGGAAGCGCCGGCGCTAGCCGTGGCCGGAGACGAGGTGTTCCTGACCTGGGCCCTGACCCATCCGAAAGTGACGGCGGATAAACCATTTTCGAACGAACTGAGGTTGAGTCGATCTACGGACGGCGGCAAAACGTTTCTGCCGTCGATCCTCATCAATGACGATGAGCAGGTCATTAACCACAGTTTTGATTCGATCCATGTCTCTTCTGATGGTGTCGTGCATGTAGCCTGGATCGATGGGCGAGAGGGCAAGAAAGAATCCGGCACCTTTGTCACGCGCTCGACCGATCATGGCGGCACCGTCGCGAAGAACCTCAAAGTGGATGAGAGTACTTGTGTCTGTTGCCGGACGTCTCTCACGACCGGGCCGGACAGGACGCTCTATGTGGTCTGGCGCAAGATTCTCCCTGGCGATCTCCGCGAAACGGTGGTTGCGCGTTCCACCGACGGCGGGCAGACCTTTACGGAACCGGTTATCGTGGGCCATGACAAGTGGGTGTTTCCCGGTTGTCCGCATCGGCCCGCCTCGATTGGGACGGATCGGCTTGGGAGGCTCTATGTGGTCTGGTACACCGAGGGCGTCGACGAGACCCCATCTGTGTTCCTGGCCTACTCGGACGACCGCGGGAATACCTTTTCACCCAAGCAGAAGCTGAACGTCTCGAAGGGAACCTTTCCCGACCATCCGCAGATGGCGGTCGATCCGGAGGGGCGTCTTATCATCGTCTGGGAAGAACAATCGCCCGTCCGGCGTGAAGTCGTGATGAGCGTTTCCCTCGATCGGGGGCAGACATTCAGTGCGCCGCAGAAATTGAATGAGAAGAAAGGCCAGACGCCGACTCTCTCGATCAATTCGAAAGGGTTTGCGGCATTGGCGTGGATGGAACATGCGATGCCGAACCATCGGATCGTCGTGCAAACCCTGCAACTTCCAGTTTCGAATGCGTTCGCGAGGCAGGAGCCGTAACGTGTCTGCGTTATTGCAAAGAACGGTGATCACGGCGGCGCTCTTGTTATTGAGCGTCATCTCGGCTGGCCCAGCGTTGGCCAGCGATCCCTTTGCCTCGTTTAAGATGAGCCGGTTGCCGGCTGGGAGCATGGTCGCGCCCTTTGAACTCACGGCGCTGGACGGCAAGGTCGTCAAGTCGAG
>VFKF01000309.1 GCA_009885705.1 Nitrospira sp.
GGGCGTCCGGGCTGCCTACATGTTGGTCCGGAACTTTGCCGGCATCCAAGGATTGAGCGTGAAGGCCGGTCGTCAATATATCGTCTTCGGAAACCATTCGTTGTTCGGCCACTTCGATTGGGCCAATACGGGATTCTCCCATGACGGTATCATGTTGAACTACAGCACCAAGTCCTTTGACAGCTACCTCGGCTGGTTCCGGACGCAAGAAGGTGATCTGGGGCAGGCTGCTCCGGTCGGCAGCACTCAGCAAAACGTGACGGGCGGAGCAGTGGGGCAACCTGGCGCCACTGCTGATGCCGACATGTTGATCTTCTACAACCAGATCAAGTCGGTGCCTGGCTTCCTGATCGAGCCCTACTATTTCATGTACAAAAACGCCACCCCGAACGGGACCAACCAAGCTCAAGGGTTGGGAACGGCCAAGCACTCGAACCAGACCCGCCACAGCGTGGGTAACCGGATCGAAATGCGCAAGGGCAACTTCGACGCGATCAACGAAGTGACTTACCAGTTCGGCCAAATGGGTGACTCGGGTGGTCAGAATGCAAACCCAGCCTCGGCTGGCAATCAGAAGAACCTGAGCATCAGCGCGTTTGCCACCAGAAACTGGTTGGGTTATACCCATTACCAGTCCTCCTGGAAGCCACGGTTGGCCTTCAACTTCGACTATGCCACCGGTGATGGCCGCGCGAACTGTACGATCGCTGGCTCCGCAGCCACTGGCTGTAAGACGGCAAACACGTTTGAAAATATGTTCCCGACCAACCACATCCACATGGGTTACATGGACGTCCAAGCCTGGAAGAACATGATGAGCCCTTCGGTGAACTTCCAAGCACGGCCGACCAAGGATGACCATATCGAAATCTGGGCCACCAGCTTGAACTTGGCGAACAGCAAGGACAACTGGTACCGTGGTTCACAGGGCGTCTATGTCTTCTCACAAGCCAACAACACCAAGAAGCACATCGGAGACGAATTGGATGTGGCTTGGACCCATATGTTCATGGATGGCAAGCTGGCCTTCCAGGCGGCCTATGGCCACCTGTTTGCCGGCAGCTACATCCGGGAGAACCTGGGTCAAAACAGCAACCAGGATTGGGCCTATGTCCAGCTTTGGATGAATTTCTAAGAAGAAGCGAAGAAGTATAAGCAAGGGTCGAGAGGATCTCTCGGCCCCTGCGAAAAAAGAAAGCCCCGCTGGGAGATCCCCAGCGGGGCTTCTTTTTTTCATCTGAGTGATATAGTCTTGGTTTTGGAGGTTGCGATGAAAAGTAAACCAAGAGCCAAAGCGAATCCGTTCTCCCCTGAAATAATCATGACCCGCGGGAAACCTTCGGCCGTGATCATTCCACTCGACGAATATAGAGACATGCTCGCACGGCTTGAAGATGCTGATGACATGAAGGTGCTCAAGAGCCTGAGGAAAAAACCGCTCCGGTTCCGCTCACTCGATGCATTTCTGAAGGAGACGGCGGGACCGGTATGAGGTTCTGCTTGAGCGCTCCGTTGAGCGCGCGCTCAAACGTGTGTCGCAGCCTGACTTCACTCGTATTCTTGTCGCGCTCAAGGAACTCGCTTTCAATCCAAGGCCGCCAGGCTGCAAGAAACTTGTCGGGGGAGAACGAGACTGGCGGGTGAGAGTGGGCGATTACCGTGTCCTATACGAAATTGACGATGCCGAGAAAGCTGTCCGAATCTTGAACGTGAAGCATCGGCGCGACGCCTACCGTTGAGCAATTATTGTAGAGCTGACACAGTGCCCGATCTTCCCCTCCTTCGTAAGGAGGGGCCAGGGGAGGTCGCTCCTCATTCGACGGCAACGAGCGACTTTTGGCCGAGCCAGAGGCGCTACCCCTCCTAGGAGCCTCCCCGTACAAAGGGGAGGAAGGGATCAACTGCCTTCAGTCTTCGGCCTTCAGCCTTCTTCAGCCTATCCCCTCAGAAGCTGAAGACTAATGTTCTTAGGAGTATGGGCCGCATCGTACTTGACGCCCATATGAATATTCTGTATCGTATGGGCATGAGACTTCAGAACGTTGAGAGAGAGGCACGATGAAGACGACCATCGAACTCGACCAGAACCTCTTGCGGCAAGCGCAGAAAGCCCTTGGAACGGACACCATCAAAGGGACGGTGGAGGCGAGTCTTCGCACGGTCATTCAACGGGGCCAGTTACAGCAACTGGCCGATGCGCTCGGGACGATTCCTCTGGATCTCACTCCTGAGCGGCTCCGTCGGCAGCGGCAGAAGCGTACGCCTCATGTATCTCGTTGACACCTCCGTCTGGATTCACGCGCTCCGCCCATCCGGTCATCCCGCTATTCAATCCCAATTGAAACCCTTGATCGTGAACGGCGAGACGGCTGTGACGGAGTGGATTCTGCTTGAACTCATGACGGGCTTGACGAAGACCGAGCGGCCGGAAACGTTTCTGCGGTGGTTTCTTCCTGTGGTGCGACTATCTTTTCAGCCAGCCTGGTGGGACAAGGCGTGGCAACATGCTGCGCAGCTTCGTCAACATGGAGTGTCCCCTTCAGCCGCGGATTGTTTTATCGCAACGGTCGCATTGGAACATTCAGCCACGTTGATTCATTGCGATCGCGACTTTGAAGCGATGAAAATAGTTCTTCCCCTCCAGACGCTGGATTGGACCAAGTGTCTCGTGGTTTCCTAGCCTCGGGCCACTCCGAATCGGTAACCACATTCATAATCGTGGGACAACGACTAGAGCAGAAGAACAGCCAGCCGCATAACGTTTGATTGTTCTTCCCCTCCTTCGTAAGGAGGGGCTAGGGGAGGTCGCTCTTCATCGAGATTGCCATGGGTGATCGCTGTATAGGCCAATTCCAGTTCTGTTCAGGAGTCCCGCATTTTCAAGGCGAAGTCCTCTGGCGTGATAGAGCCTGACTCTTGACGTCACCTGTCCGCCTTCCTAGAATACGCTGTGATCGTGAGCTACGCAGATCGACGGACGGCTGATTTGGCTCATGGGAAGCGGGTCCCTGCTTTCGCGGGGATTGAACGTATGGCGCGGCTGAAACTCGATCGGCTCGAAGCGGCGACGAGTCTTCATGACTTGGCCGCCTTGCCTGGGAACCGATTCGAAACATTAAAAGGGAATCGGAAAGGGCAATACAGTATTCGGATCAACGACCAGTGGCGAGTCTGTTTCCAATGGCCCAAGGGCTCGCCCGGTCCAATCAATATCGAAATTGTCGATTATCACTGAAGGGTCAATCCTATGTCTTCGGCCACGATTCATCCGGGCGAACATTTAGTTGAAGAGCTTCGCGAGTTAGGACTGAGTGCTGCGGCTTTGGCACGGCATCTGAAGGTACCCAGCAGCCGCATTACCCAAATCCTCAACGGGCGCCGCGCGATCTCAGGAGATACCGCCATTCGGCTCGGGCACTTCTTCGGCACGAGTGCACAATTCTGGATGAATCTGCAGGCTATCTATGACGTGAAATGCGCACAGCACAAAGCAGGGAAAACTATTCGGACCCTGCCCACTATCCAAGCCTTACGCCGCATCGCCTAGCTTCCTCTCCTAACCTCCCCTTACAAATGGGAGGAATCGCTCAAAAGCCTTCAGTCTTCAGCCTTTAGCCTTCAGCCTTCTTCCGCCTATCCCCGGCTTGCCCACCGTCAGTCCAGTCCTCTATACTCAGCTGCTATCTCACGCATCGCCACCTCCAATTTTTTTGAAAAACCTTGCCGTGGATGACCTGACTCGACAGCTCAGTGAACAGTTCGGCTTTGCCACCTTTCGTCCTGGCCAGGAGGAGGTTATTCGCGCCGTATTGGCCGGGCGCGATGCGATGACGGTCATGCCGACCGGGCAGGGGAAATCCCTCTGTTATCAATTGCCAGCGACCCTTCTGCCTGGACTGACGCTGGTGATTTCTCCGCTGATCGCCCTCATGCAAGATCAGGTGGCGAGTTTGAAGCAGCGGGGAATCAGGGTCGCAGCCTTTCATTCCGGTCTCACGGGTTCTGAAAAACACCGCGTCATTCAGGATCTCAATCAGAAGCGGCTGCAGTTGCTCTATCTGGCGCCGGAAC
>VFKF01000541.1 GCA_009885705.1 Nitrospira sp.
CACCAAACAGACGTTCTATTGGGGGTTCCTGGACAAGCAAAAGAAGAAGCAGCCCACTGCAACGACGATGACGGAGAAAGACCGGGCCGTCCTCCACCCCTGCACCTCGTGCAGCCAGCCCACCACTGCCGAAGTCTGCTCGTACTGCAAAATGATGGCGCGGGCGAAGACTGTCGTCCCACAATAAATGGGATGCTGAAAAAGGCCCCCAGCTTCGTTCCCTGCCTTCGCCGGAGCGGCTTCGCGCAGGCAGGTCGGCTCATCGAAATCCTCAACGTACCCCCGAGGGGTACGCCTCCGGTTTCGACTCGCCCTTGGCCTTGCTAGACGACCTTTTTGAGCATCCCGTGGATCGCAGCCAATTTCTCAGGACGTACAGTTCGCGTTGAATCCAGAGAGCATCGGTTTCCCTCAATCGGCTAATTCTGCCTCCGCTCTTGCAAAGATCTGACCGACCCCGTAAGCTGCTTTCTCGACAGTTGACCTGCGCTCAAACAACCTTATCTCCTCCCCCATGGCCACTACAGAACGCGACTACTACCAGGTTCTCGGACTCCCTAAATCTGCCTCGGCAGATGACATTAAAAAAGCCTATCGGCGTCTCGCCCGTCAGGTCCATCCCGATCTCCACAGCGGATCCAAGAAGTCCGAGATGGAGAAGAAGTTCAAAGAGCTGAACGCGGCGCATGAAGTCTTGAGCGATCCGGATAAACGCAAAAAATACGATCAGCATGGCACCAACTGGGAACAAGCTGAGGCCTACGAGCAGGCACGCCGCCAGGCCGAAGCCCAGGGGTACGGCCAGAGCCAGGCACCCGGCGGAGAAGGGTTTTCCGATATCTTCGAAAATCTATTCAAGGGACGAGGGCGAGGCGGCAATGGCCGCGGGTTTGCCATGCAGGGCGAAGACCTTGAGACGGAAGTGCAGCTCACGCTGGCCGAAGTCTTCACCGGCGTGACCAAACGCATGACCCTGCAAGAACCCGTGCCCTGTACGACCTGTCACGGAAGCGGCGCCCTCCGTGGACGAACCTGCCCGACCTGTCAGGGGCATGGCGCGACGCTGCAACCGAATACCATCGAAGTGCGCATCCCCGCCGGGGTTCAGGATGGCACGAGGGTTCGCGTAGCCGGTAAAGGGCAAGCCGGCACCAATGGCGGCAAACCGGGCGATTTGTACCTGCGCGTGACAATCGCTCAGGATAATGTCTTTCGCCGACAGGGGAGCGATATTCATGTCTCCCTCCCTGTCTTCCCCTGGGAAGCGGCGTTGGGCGCTGAAGTGATGGCCCCGACATTGATGGAACCTGTTCGAATGAAAGTTCCGCCTGGGAGCAAGGCGGACAGCAAGCTTCGACTCAAGGGCAAGGGCCTCCCTGCGGCAGCGGGCGGGCATGGTGATCTGTTTCTGACCATTCAAATCGTGATGCCGCCCTCCTTGACCGACGAGGAACGGAAACTGTACGAGCAGCTTAAGGCTATTGAGCATCCAGATCCGCGAGCCGAACTGCTCGCTCAGGCCCGCCGCCGATCGCACCCATGACGCTCACGGAATACGCTGTCTTGTCGTTCAGCTCTCTCTTTGTCATCGTTGATCCCATCGCCACAGTCCCGGCATTTTTAGCCATGACGGCGCGCGATTCGATCGGCCAGCGGCTTCATATGGCTCGCACCGCCTGCCTCGTGGCCGTCGGCATCTTGATGGGATTTGCGCTCATCGGCCAGCGGTTTTTTACCCTCCTGGGGATCACGCTCCCAGCCATCCAAGTGGCCGGGGCGCTCGTACTCTTGTTGGTCGCCCTCGACATGTTGCGCGCACAGCGGTCTCCGGTCCAAGAAACGGCGGCAGAAACAGCCGAAGGCACGACGAAAGACGACATTGCCATTACGCCGCTGGCCGTCCCGATGTTGGCCGGTCCTGCCGCAATATCGACCGTGATTCTCTTGGAGGCGCAAGCGGTCTCCTGGGCTCAACGAGGGATGTTGTTGGCTTGCGTTGTCTTGGTCGGTCTGGCAAGCTACATCACCTTGGCCATCGGAGCTTCCAGTGCGAAGTGGATGAGTCCAATTGTCGAGAAAATTATCACGCGCTTGATGGGGCTGGTGCTGGCGGCCCTGGCGGTACAATTCCTGTTCAACGGGCTCAAAAGCGAGCATGGGTTACTGGGGCAATAGGCAGGAGACATTTTTCATATTTTCATATCGGTTCAACCTAAGGAGGTCTTCATGACACAGAGAACAGGCACGGTCGCGACATTCGGTCTCGCATCCATTTTCGCCCTCACCGTTGGGGTGAGTGGAGTCTGGGCTAACGAGCCAGGCTACGGCAAGGAAGGGCATGCTGAAGGCGGGCATAGTTCGATGGGGGGACATGGCGCGGGCATGATGCATAACAGCACCGGCCACCTCATCCGCCACCTGCTCAAGCACGAGAAGGAAATCGGGTTGACGGCGGAGCAAGTGGCGAAACTCAAGGACATGCAGCTCAACCTGGACAAGACCCGCATCAAGAGCGAGGCCGACATTCAGGTGGCGGAGCGGGAGTTGAAGGCCTTGACCGAAGATGAAAAATCCGATTTGGGCGCGATCGAAGCCAAACTGAAGCAGAGCGGGGATCTGCAGGCCGGCTTGCGCATGACCGCCATCAAAGCCAAGCGGGATGTCCTCGCCCTCTTGACCCCGGAACAGCGCGCCAAGGAGAAGGCCGAGCATGACAAGGTGATGCAACAGCACAAGGGGGACAGCAAAGGTCACGCCAACCCCCATGGCGGCGCGATGAAAGAAAATCCGCACAAGAGTGGCGATGCGGCTCATCCGGCACCTCCATCGAGCATGAAAGTACAGTAGTTCGATTCAGAACGTACGAGCAGGCATTTGAGCCATTCACTAAGGAGGTGCTCCATGAGGACGTTAAGAATTATTGCCTCGGGCGTCGTGGGGTTCCTATTTTTCATGGGCTCCAGTGCCTGGGCCGATGACAAGGAAGCCAAGATTACGGACCTCGTCAAAGAGGCCAAGATCACGATTGATCAGGCCATCAAGACCGCATCCGAAAAGGTGCCTGGAACGGTCGTCGAAGCGGAACTTGAAAAGAAACATGGCAAGACCGTCTGGGAAGTCGAGGTCCTCAGCGCGGATGGAAATGTCACGGAAGTCCACATCGATGCCGCCACCGGCACCGTGATCGATACGGAAGCGAAGAAAGACGAGAAGAAAAAAGAAGGCAAGAAAGGAAAGTAGTTCTTAGCGTCGAATTTTCTCACGCATA